>JBEEIU010000105.1:0-4530 GCA_041169705.1 Actinomycetota bacterium | reverse complement strand
GGTTTAGTTCCTTTGGTGCGTGCTTTAGAAGTCTTTCCGCCAACTCGATCGCTCTTGGGTGGGCGTAAGACCAAAGCGGCATGAAGTCCAACTCCAGCATCTGCTTCTGCGCAGCTGCTGCAAGTTCTGGACGACCGTGACCTAGGGCATTTGTAAATAGACCCGAGAGTCCGTCCAAATACTTCTTGCCGTTGATGTCGTAGATGTAGTGTCCTTCACCGCGCGCAATGATTGGCATATCCTGAGTTTGAAAAGGACTGTGCCTTGTGAAGTGCAGCCAAAGGTGATCCTTAGCTGACTGCTGATACATGCCGGGAGTTATCTCCCAACCTTTTTCCATTGCCTCCGCTAGATGCAGGTTGTTTCGGTCTGCACTGGAGCTCGACACTGTGGTCGAAGGCTTGCGCTTGCTAAATAGCCTGCGCAGCCCACTTGCTTTGCTGCTTTCCTGGATTGCCATTTGATATCACTCGTTACTGATTGGTTTTTGGGTTTGTGGGGAGGTCATCATCGAGTTCCCCAGTTGTAGAACTGCTTGTGGAGGCTGAGGTAAACAAATGTTTCCGCAGACACCACTCCGGGCAGGGACCGGATTTTTGAATTGAGTAGTGCGATCAGACTGTCATCGTCTTCACAAACTACTTCAACCAAAATGTCAAAACTTCCAGCGGTTAGCACCACGTAGTCAACTTCGGGGATGTTTCCCAATTCATCTGCAACGTGCCTGGTATCACCCACGCAGCGAATTCCAATCATTGCTTGACGATTGAAACCAAGTCGCATTGGGTCGGTTACCGCAACAATTTGCATTACGCCGGACTCGGTGAGTTTCTGAACTCTCTGTCGCACAGCGGCTTCGGAGAGACCGACGGCCTTTCCGATTTCGGAATAAGACTTTCGGCCGTCGTGCTGAAGTTGCTCGACAATCAACTTTGATACTTCGTCGAGCTGAGATTGTCTGGTGCGTAGCATCCGGGACATGGAACGATTATGCCAGCAAATTGCCAATTCACCAATTCGATTCGAAGTAATTTGCCATTTTTTCTTCGAATTCCATTGTGTTTTGGCTTTTTGGTAATGAAAAGGGTCATTTCGGGTTTAGATTTTTACCTAGAACCAACTCAATGAGGAGTAAATCGTGGCAGTTCGCGAACTAAAGAACTTCGTAGGTGGCAAGCAAGTAGCCGCCAAATCAGGCAAAACCAGCGATGTAATCAACCCGGCGACCGGTGAGACCTATGCCAAGGCCCAGGTTTCTTCCGAGGCCGACGTCCAGCATGCCTTCGAAACCGCCGCCAAGGCCTTCGAAGAATGGAGCCAAACCACCCCGAGCGAGCGCCAGTTGGCGCTGTTTCGCATTGCCGATGCCCTGGAGGCTCGTGCTCAGGAAGCTGCCGACCTAGAGTCAGAAAACTGCGGAAAGCCAAGGGCGACCCTGGTGGACTTCGAGATTGCACCATCTGTGGATCAGATTCGTTTCTTCGCAGGGGCTGCTAGGAACCTAGAGGGCCGCGCTACCGCCGAATATGCCAAAGACCACACATCTTCGATTCGCCGCGAACCAATCGGAGTAATTGGCCAGGTGACGCCTTGGAACTACCCGCTGAATATGGCCACCTGGAAGTTTGCGCCTGCCTTGGCAGCTGGAAACACCATTGTTTTGAAGCCTTCCGACACCACTCCGGTCTCTACGTTGTTGTTGGCCGAGATTGCGGCCGAGTTTTTGCCAGCCGGTGTGTTTAACGTGGTGACCGGCGATCGCGACACCGGAAGAGCCATGATCGAAAACTCGATTCCGCAAATGGTTTCGATTACCGGTTCGGTCCGCGCGGGTATGGAGGTTGCCAAGTCGGCGGCTACAGACCTAAAGCGCGTTCACTTAGAACTCGGTGGCAAGGCTCCGGTCATCGTCTTCGATGACGCAGATCTAGCTAAGGCAGCCGCTGGCATTGTGGCAGCGGGCTTTTTCAATGCCGGGCAAGACTGCACCGCGGCTACCAGGCTCTTGGTTCACGAGAAGGCTTACGACAACTTCATGGCATTGTTGGTTGCCGAGGTGAAGGCAACCGCAATCACCGGAGACCCAAAGCGTGATGACATTTTGTTTGGCCCGGTAAATAATGCCAACCAGCTCGAGAGAGTAAAGGGCTTTGTTGACCGCCTGCCAGACCACGCTCGCATCGAGGTGGGCGGCTCGCAGATTGACTCGAAGGGCTACTTCCACGAGGCGACTGTGTTGTCTGGTTTCAAGCAGACCGACGAGCACATCCAGAACGAGATCTTCGGTCCGGTGCTTACAGTTCAGAAGTTCTCAAGCGATGAGGAAGCGCTGCGCTGGGCGAATGATGTGAAGTATGGACTCGCCTCCTCGGTTTGGACCTCGAACCACACCAGGGCGATGCGCTTTGCCAAGCACCTGGACTTTGGTTGCGTCTGGATTAACACCCACATCCCGCTGGCTGCTGAGATGCCACACGGTGGCTTCAAGCACTCCGGCTACGGCAAGGATCTCTCGATGTATGGCTTCGAGGACTACACCCGCATCAAGCACGTTATGAGCTACATCGGAGACTAAGGAAAAAACCAAGGTAAAAACTACGTTTCCTGGCGCCAGAGGGGCCCCAAGTGTGACAAACTTTGTCTTGCTTCGGCCTAAGTCGAGAGCCTTGGAACTGGGACGCTTCTTTGGGAGCGGTTTTAGGAGAGAAAAATGAAGCGAGGACTTCCTCAAGACCCAATGATGCGCCAGTTGGTGCAGATGGCCAGAGCAAACATGACTCGTCGTGCGGCGCTCGCCGGAATGGGTGGAACCGCAGCAGCTCTGACTCTTGCGTCATGTGCACCTGCCGGTTCTGCAGCGCTAACTCCAGCAACCGACGTTTCAGATTCCGAAAAAGTTTTGACTTGGCACAACTGGCCGTTCTACATGGATGAGAACGAAGACGGCAGTGACTACCCAACCTTGAGTCGTTTCGAGCAGGAGTCCGGCATTGCTGTGGAGTACCTACTCGAGATTGACGACAACGACACTTGGTATGCAAAGGTGAAGGACCAGCTCGCACTTGGTCAGGACATCGGTGCAGACGTTGCTTCCCCAACTAGCTGGTTGGTCGACCGCATGATTGGTCTTGGCTATCTGCAGAAGATGGATGATGCAAACATGCCAAACAAAGTTGCAAATCTTGCTCCTGCTTACATGGGTGCAGCTAATGACCCAGATCGCACTCTAAGCGTTCCTTACCAGGGAATTTTGGGTGGCATTGGTTACCACAAGGCTCGTTTCAAGGAAGCAACCGGTAAAGATGCTCCAACTTCGATGGCTGATCTTTGGGCACCAGAACTTAAGGGCCGCGTTGGACTGCTTTCCGAAATGCGCGACACCATTGGTCTAGTGCTTCTATCACAGGGAATTGACATCACCTCCGCCGATAGCTTGACCGAAGACGCATTCATGTCAGCGGTTGACTTCATCGCAGCTCAGGTTTCTTCCGGACAGATCTTCAACATCAAGGGCAACAGCTATGCAGAGGATCTAAAGAGCGGAAACATCATCGCTGCAACCGCATGGTCTGGTGACATCACGATTATTAACTTCGAGACCGACAGTGAAGACTTCGGATTCGTCTTCCCTGACACCGGTGCAACCATCTCTGCCGACATGTTCTGCATTCCAATGGGCGCTACTCACAAGAAGAATGCCGAAGCGCTAATCAACTACTACTACGACCCAGCAAATGCAGCAGAGCTCGCAGCTTGGGTGAACTACGTAACTCCAGTAGTTGGTGCCAAGGAAGAGGCAATGAAGATTGACCCTGCCTTGGCAGAGAACCAGTTGATCTTCCCAAGCGAAGAGACTCTTTCAAAGACTCACGCATTCCGCGCTCTAAATGGACAGGAAGAGCAGCGCTTCGCGGCTGCTTGGCAGAACGTTCTTCTAGGCGCATAGGTGGCACAGGAGTTCGTCGCTAGAGGACAAGACCTCGAACTAGTTGGAATTCGGAAAGAGTTTCCTGGCTTTACCGCGATTGAGAATCTTGATCTAAAGATTCCTGCCGGTGAATTCTTCGCCCTGCTCGGACCTTCGGGTTGCGGTAAGACCACGACTCTTCGAATCGTTGCAGGACTTGAGCAACCAACCAAGGGCAAGGTTCTAATTGGTGGCAAAGACGTAACCGAAACTAAGCCACACGAGCGTCCAGTGAACACGGTTTTCCAAAGCTACGCACTATTTCCTCACATGAGTGTTCTGGAGAACGTTGCATTCGGACTCAAGCAGCGCAAGGTTTCCGAACCTGCCCAGAAGGCACAAGCCGCACTCGAGATGGTCGAGCTTTCTCACCTGGCAAACCGCAGACCTCAACAGCTCTCGGGAGGTCAGCAGCAGCGCGTTGCGCTTGCACGTGCGCTAGTAAACCGTCCGGCGCTACTTCTTTTAGACGAGCCGCTTGGTGCACTGGATTTGAAACTTAGAAGACAGATGCAGGTTGAGCTAAAGGCAATCCAGATGGAAGTTGGCTTGACGTTCCTGCA
>JBEEIU010000104.1:0-3414 GCA_041169705.1 Actinomycetota bacterium | reverse complement strand
CTTTTTAGGAAGACGCAAGAACCAATAGGCGAGTACAGGGACTATGGTGAGCGAAACAAGTAGCGAAGCTAGCAGTGCAATCGCAACTGTGAATGCGAATGGCCTGAAGAGCTCACCAACTAAACCGTCAACCAAGGCGATTGGCAGGAATACCGCAACCGTGGTGATAGTCGAGGCGGTAATAGCTCCCGCCACCTCGCGGACCGCAGTTAGCACTGCCTTCTTGCGAGTCTCGCCATATGCAATGTGTCGATTGATGTTTTCAATTACAACAATCGAGTCATCCACCACGCGGCCAATCGCAATGGTTAGCGCTCCAAGGGTCAAAATGTTCAATGAGTAATCGGCCAGCAGTAAACCGATGAAAGTGATCAATACTGAGGTCGGGATTGATATAGCCGTAATGATTGTCGACTTGAAACTCAAGAGGAATACCAGAATCACTATTACTGCGAAGGTTAGACCGAGTAGACCCTCAGTGGTGAGGTCTTCGATCGACTTCTCAATGAACGGAGCCTGGTCGAAGACAGTGGTCACCGTTACGTCGCCACCCAGGGCTTCTTCGAGTTCAGAAATCTTCTCTTCAACTCCGTGAGAAACGGCAACGGAGTTACCATCCGGAGTCTTGGTTATGGAAACCGCAAGTGAAGGTTTTCCATTGGTTCTTGCAATTGTGGTGATGGGAGCGTTCTCGTAAGTGACGTCGGCGACATCATCTAGCGAAACCGATGCCCCGGTTGAGGGGCTAATAAGCGGCAACTTCTCAAACTCTTCAATGGTGTCTACCGCAGAACCAATTTGAACTGCAATGCTGCCCTGATCATCAGCCAGGGTTCCAACCGGAAGCACCAAACCGTTTGCGGTCAATGCGGTAGCAATGTCGCGTTGAGTGAGTCCCGCCTGAGCGAGGGCAATCTGGTTCAGGTCGATGTTTACGCGCTTCTCGATGACACCCGAAACAGCTACGTCTCTGACACCATTAATCTGCGAGAACAGCGCTGGGGCAGACTGCTTTAGATCTTCAGCAATTGCTTCGTTGTCACCGTCATTAGCGGCGACCGCTAGAACGATAATCGGTACAGAGTCGAACGATCCGGAGATGACTTCCGGCTGAACATCCGCGGGAAGTTGACCCTCGATGCTGCTTAGGGCGTTGTTTAGGCGCTCGGTGGCATCCGCTGCAGTAGTTCCAAAAGCGAATGAAATCCGGATCACCGAAAGACCTGCGGTCGAAGTGACGGTTGTTGACTCGAGGTCGTCCAGGTTTACAATCGCGCTCTCAATCGGGGTCGATACCTGGTCGTTTACTACTTCAGGGCTGGCGCCCGGGTAGACGGTAACGATTGCGGCGGATGGAACCTCAATGGATGGGACCAGCTCCTGCTTTAGGGATCCAAGCGACAGGAAGCCAAAGACGGCAATGATTGCGGTCAAAAGGGCTACAACTGAGCGGTTTGCTAGAGAGAGTTTGGACAGACGAAACAAAACGAACCTCGAAATCTTGTGGATTTTCTAATCCCAACAAGGAAAGGTGAGGGATTACTCCCCAAATCTACCGCTTGTTGGCCCTGGTACAGGCTCGAATTAGAGCTTGAGGTCCTGAATCTGCTCGGCTGGATTGCCAAATCGGTGGGCGGTAATGGAAATGGCCTGCTCCTTGAAGTAGGGCAAAAGCTCAATTCGACCGCTTTCCACGGTGGATCCCCAGTAAACGGCAATGTCTGGGGAGGCTAGGGGAGAGCCTTTCTCTACCTGGAGCTTCTGTCCCACAAATCTGACCCTCAGGTTCTTTCGACCTCGAAGAGAGTCGACCCACTCCGCGTCCGTTTGAATCCTTGCGATGATGCCATTTCTACGAACCAGGTCGGCCAGCTTGCCTGGTAATTCAAATACGCTGAGCTTTTTGCCGCCAACGGCCAAGAACGCCAGAATTGCGCGCCAGGAGTCTAGCGAGGTTGCCGTGGCTGAGATTCGCAATTCGGTGTCGGCTTTCACATACCTAAATCGGTTTAGCTCAACGGAAAGATTAGACGGGTCTGTCACTTCCCCGAAGAAGTGCTTGATGGCGTGCTCATCACTCTCGCTAGCTCGGGTTAGTGTCGCAAGGTCAGTATCTGGCATCACTGTTTCGGCAGCCAAAGCAAGTGCGCTGTTAACTTTCTTAGATTGAACGACTAAGCGCTGCTGAGCTGGTGTGGATTGCCAAGTGCCCAAAGTGGAAAGGTAGTTAGGACCACCAGCCTTTGCTCCCGGACCCACTGAGGATTTCTTCCAACCACCAAATGGTTGACGCTGAACAATTGCTCCCGTGATACCACGATTCACATAGAGATTTCCGGCCTGAACTTTTTCGATCCAAGTTTCTATCTCGGATTTGTTGAGTGAATGGATTCCTGCCGTGAGGCCGTAATCAACAGCATTCTGAATCTCAATGGCTTCGTCAAGATCCTTGGCAGTCATGATCGAAAGCAATGGTCCGAAATACTCCACCATGTGTGAGGTAGAACCTCGCTTTACTTTTTCTTTAATGCCAGGAGACCATAGCCTGCCTGATTCATCTAGTTGCTGAGGTTTTAGAACCCATCGCTCTTTCTTGCCTAAAGACGTAAGCCCCTCCAAGAGCTTTCCCTCGGGAGGTGCGATTAGCGGTCCAATTTTTGCCATTGGATTGGTGGGGTAGTCAATCTTCATGGAACTGACCGCATCTTGAAGTTGCCTGCGGAACCTTTGTGACTTAGCAACGGAACCGACCAAAATTGCTATGGACGCAGCAGAACATTTTTGACCAGCATGACCAAAAGCGGAGTAGGCCAAGTCTTTGGCTGCCTGATCTAGATCTGCATGCGGGGTAATAATGATGGCATTTTTTCCACTGGTCTCAGCAAGCAGTTTCAGGTTCGGATTAAATTCTTTGAATAGCACCGCTGTTTCGTAACCACCGGTCAAAATCAACTGATCAACACGTGAATCCGAGATTAGATCCTGTCCTAATTGCGACTCCTCGAGCTGAATGTCTTGCAGCACCTCTGATGGCACACCTGCCTCACGAATAATTTTCGCCACCAAAGCACCCGACCTTGCGGTTAGTCCTGCTGGCTTGAAAATTACGGCGGAACCCGCGGCTAGCGCTGCCAGTGCGGAACCCGCAGGGATAGCAACCGGGAAGTTCCACGGGGGAGTAACTACGGTCACTTTATGGGGCACAAATTGTGCACCATCCACTTTCTCCAGGGCAATTGCTTGCTCGGCGTAGTAATGTGCAAAATCGATAGCCTCTGAGATTTCAGTGTCGGCCTGATCTAAGGTCTTTCCAGCCTCTGAGACCATAACCTCAATCAGAGCTGCACGATTGCGCTCAATAGCAACACCGACGTCATGGAGAATCTTGGCTCTGCGGTATCCACCAATGCTTGA
>JBEEIU010000103.1:0-5192 GCA_041169705.1 Actinomycetota bacterium | reverse complement strand
ATAAAGAATACGACTGGTACCGAGACGGAGACAAAGACGGGATAGTCTGCGAATAGCGACTATCGACCGACTGCCTTCTTCACAAGCTTTGCAATTTTCTTTTCTACCTCGGGCGTCATCTTGGTGAGCGCATATGAAGTTGGCCAAAATTCACCGTCGTCCACCTGAGCGGCCTCCTGAAACCCGAAGGTGCAATAGCGAACCTTGAATTTGCTAGCAGCCTGGAAGAAGCAAATCACCTTGTCATTCAGGTAGTAAGCGGGCATGCCATACCAAGTCTTAGCTTCAAGTTCAGGAGCGGTCTGAAGAACTAGTTTGTGAACCTTTAACGCAAGTGCCTTGTCAGACTTGCTCATCTCCTCGAGTTTCAACTGAATTTGTTGCTCACCAGAAAGTTTCTTGAACTCCCGAGCCTCTTTGGCTCGTGCTTTCATAGCTTCTTTTTCGACATCGCTAAATGCACTATTACCGGCCAATTTGAACCTTTCTTATCTGAGCCACCCAGGAGAATCGAACTCCTGACCTGCTCTTTACGAGGGAGCTGCTCTACCGACTGAGCTAGGGTGGCCAGCGCCTTTCGGCACCCCAAAAGTTTAGCTACCTGGGCCAAACTCCGGCACGAGCCAGTCTCGCCCTGGCGGCATCCTCAATGGGAGACTCAGGTCCAATGGCTAGTCTCATTGACCTAAGAACTGTTTTGGTAACAGGTCGCAGGAACCAAAGTGGCAAAGATTTCAGCCCGATCATTTCTCGATACTCGGATGGGATAGAAGCTAGGGCCGACTGGAAAAACAGTGCGTAGAAGGGGCGCGCTGGAACAGGGATCGGCGGGCGTTGCAGCCACTTGATCACATCGCGGGTCTCTTCATTCACCACGAGCTTCACCTTGAAATCTTCCATAGTCTGAAGTAACTCGGATTCATTCATTGGAACTTTTTTCAGTCCCAGTGGCTCGACTGATTTTGACCAAAGCCGCACATACTCGTCAGCTCCACCTGGAATTTTCTTGGATGAATAGTTTTGGTGTGCACGAAGAAAAGAATCCATGAATGCGATGTGTACCCAAAGCAACAGATCGGGGTCTGCTGCGCGATAGGGCTTTTGTTCCCCGTTAGCGGTTTGGTAATTTCCCTGGACCTTGTCGTGCATGCGATTCACTCGCGCTGCTTCGCCTGCTATCGCTTTGTGAGAACCGAAGGTGGTAACCGTAAGCCAGCGGATGGTTCCGGAAAGTCTTCCCAATGGGTCCTGTTCATAGCGACTGTGATTTCGAACGCCAGTCAAACTGCCCGGGTGAAGGGCTTGCATTAAAAGCGCCCTGACTCCCCCAACCAAGGTTCCAAAATCCGCATGCACAATCCAAGGAGCATCACTTGGAAGGTATAGGCCAGGCTCATCGCCCTCGGCGACAATGGGTAGCCAAGGTGGAATACCGTTTGGATCCCCCGAGAGAAATTTCCGAAATCTGCGGGAAAGATTTTCCTGCAGAGCGTTGTTGGGCACTATTACTACCTAATCTTGAGGGGACGAGAAAGACTAACCATGAACGAACAAGATCTAATCCGCAATTGGCACACCAATCGCCTCCACGTTGTTCTGGCGCAGTTGGCCCCCACCGCCCTGTTGGCCTTTGCAGCTATTGCAACCCCTGCAATCGCAGCCGCAGATCAGTTCGTCAAGCATGCCTTCGCCCTTATTCTGCTTGCCTCAGGAATCCTGGGTGCGCTGGCGGAATACTCGGCAGCCAGAGAAGCCCAAGCCACCATAGATGATCTGAAAGCTTTGCCCGGAGCTTCAAAAACTCGTGATGCGGTAATTCGATTTAGGCCTTGGTTAGAGGTAGTCAAGTTTGTGACACCTGCAATTTTCGTGGGGATATTTGTTTTCATTCTGCTTGGCTTGTATTCGTAGTTCTCCCAACCCCGTAAAGCAAAAGCCCCTGGTTTCCCAGGGGCTTTTGTCTTTGACTAACTAGTGAGAAACGGCTTTGCCAATGTCTGCTCCGGTGAGAGAGCGAACTTCTAGCTCGGCATACTTCGCGTAATTGCGCTCGTTGCTGGTGATAGTTCCAAGCCATCCCATTAGGAAACCAAATGGAATCGAGACGATTCCAGGGTTATTCAATGGGAAGAGCTTGAAGTTAATTCCAGTTTCGAGCGGAATCAAGCTGGTTGCAGTTCCTGACACAATCGGGGAGACAATCAACAAACCAACTGCAGCAATCAAACCACCGTAGATAGCCCAGGTTGCACCCCGAGTGTTGAATTTCTTCCAGAACAGTGACAGTAGAACTGCGGGCAGGTTTCCTGAGGCTGCGATGGCGAATGCCAACGCAACGAGGAACGCAACGTTGAGACCCTGAGCCGCAATTGCTAGAACAATTGCGAGGCCACCAATAATGAACGCCGAAATACGCGCAACTTTGACTTCCTGTTCCGGAGTTGCGTTGCGGTTGATGACGTTTGCATAGAGGTCGTGTGCCAAGGAAGAAGACGAAGCGAGGGTCAGTCCTGCTACAACCGCGAGAATGGTTGCGAACGCAATCGCACCAATCACGGCGAGCATCAGGGCACCACCAAAGGTTCCCTCACCGCCACCTAAGTGCTCGGCGAGCAGCGGAGCTGCTACGTTTCCACCCTTGTCCTTGGCAATGATGGCCTCAGACCCAACCAACGCAGCCGCACCAAAGCCCAGCGCGATAGTCATCAGGTAGAAGGCACCGATGTTTCCAATTGCCCAGTTCACACTCTTACGTGCGTCCTTAGAAGTTGGAACAGTGTAGAAGCGAATCAGGATGTGAGGAAGACCGGCAGTTCCCAGCACAAGAGCCAATCCCAAAGAGATCAGGTCTAATTTGCTGAACAGGGTTGCCATAACATCCAAAGTTCCGTCCTCGAGGAACTTATCCGCACCGTACTTCTGTCCAGGAGACAGGAAGTTTGGGTTACCACTGGCCTGTTGAGCTGCACCCAACAGATCCGAAATGTTGAAGTTGAACTGCCACAAAACCATGATGGTTAGGAGTGTCGCTCCAATCATTAGCAAGAAGGCCTTGATGATCTGGACGTATGTGGTGCCACGCATGCCACCAACTGTCACGTAAATGATCATCAATACGCCAACACCAACGATTACCCAGTTCTTAGCGGTTGGATCAGTGAGCCCCAGTAGCAAGGCAACCAGTGCTCCAGCACCGACCATCTGAGCTAGCAGGTAGAAAACAGAAACCACAACCGTAGAGGTTGCAGCTGCAGTTCTAACCGGACGCTGTTTCATTCTGAAAGCTAAGACGTCACCCATGGTGAAACGTCCAGAGTTTCTCAGAGGCTCAGCAACCAATAGAAGAGCAACTAGCCAGGCGACTAGGAATCCAATCGAGTAAAGGAAACCGTCGTAACCAAACAGCGCAATGGTTCCTGCGATTCCAAGGAAGGAAGCAGCGGACATATAGTCGCCCGCAATTGCCAATCCGTTTTGGAATCCGGAGAAGGAAGCCCCACCGTTATAGAAGTCGGTTGAGACTTTATTTTGACGTGATGCTCTGAAAACCAAGACCAAAGTCACGGCTACGAATACCAAGAACAAAATGCTGCTCAGCAGCGTGTGATTTACGGTCATCGACCCAGCTCCTTATTGATTTGATCACGCAGATCATCGGATGCTTTGTCGAGTTTGTTTGACGAGTGACGTTCGTAGAGCCACATAATCACGAACGTAGAAACAAACTGCAAAACACCCAAGATGAATGCAATGTTCAGATTTCCGATAACTGGGGTGCTGGTCCATTCACGCGCAAACGCGGTGAGCAGAATGTAGAGGAAATACCAAGCAAGAAACGCAACCGTTAGCGGAAACGCAAATCCTCGGTAGCTCTTCCTCAACGCAGCAAACTCGGGGCTAGCTTGAGTTTTTTCCCAAACCCCGTTTTGTTGGGTTGACATTGAACTCCTTTGTTCAAACAAAACCGACTGACTACTCAGCCAGTCGGGCATTAATGCGTATTTGAGCCTAGCGAGTTTGCAACTCAAGATTTGTCAGCGGCAGGTGATGTTTCTGCTGGGCACTTTGGAGTCAATCAAATAGTCCTCCACGGCCTTGTTGACGCAGGCAGAGCCCGGATACGCGGTGTGGCCCTCACCCTCAAAGGTCAGTAGCCGTGCGTCCCCCAAGAGCTCCACTAGGCTCCCCGCCTGCTCGTACGGGGTTGCGGGGTCACCGGTGGTGCCAATCACAAGAGCGGCGAGACCTAGGTCAACCTGGTAGTCATACTCCGCCAGGGCAGGAGTCTCGGGCCAATCCTCACATCCCACGTCCGAGGTTTCGAAGTAACGACCAAAGGTTGGAGCCAAGCGAAGAATCTCGGCGTTGATCACGTCGAGATCGTATTTTCCCTCTATGTCCCGGGTGTCCGCACAAGAAATTGCGAGATTGGCCTCGGTCAAATTGGTCATGTAACCGAAATCGATATAGCGATCGTTATAGAAGTCCGCCAGGAATAAAAGGTCTGAGCCATCTCCGTCGAATGCTTTTCTTAGCGCATCGGTCAGCACCGGCCAATTTCCTTCGGAATACAGAGCTGCGACAATCCCGGTAAGTGCTCCCCAGACACCTAGCTCTCGACCATCGATTTCGGTTGGCAAGGTGGTTGCTTCACGCTCAAGTAAAAACTTTGCGGCTTGCGACTTGGCATTTTCCAGCGGGCCTTTGAATGGACAATCTGACTGCTCTAAACAATTTTCCAAATAATTACTAAAAGCATTTTCAAACCCTTCGGCTTGAAGTAGCTGAGTCTGAATATCATCCAGGGTTGGGTCTACAGCACCATCCAAGACAAAACGATCGGCATTTTCTGGAAATAGCGAAAGGTACTTAGCGCCCAGTTCGGTGCCGTAGGAATAGCCGAGGTAGTTCAGTTTTGCCTGGCCCAGGAGCGCACGAATCAAGTCCATGTCTCGTGCGCTTTGGTCGGTTCCTACGAAACTAATTAGCTCTCCAGTTCCAGCAACGCAATTCTTAATTAGGTTCTTATAAACAGCGGTGGCAGCTTCAATATCGGCATCGGAATTTAGGCCACCGACAGGTTGACCATAAAGGTATTCGTCCTTGAGAGCTTCATCGCTGCATCTGACAGCAGATGAATCTCCAACCCCCCTTGGGTCCCAAGTGACTATGTCAAAAGCACGAATACCTTT
>JBEEIU010000102.1:0-3981 GCA_041169705.1 Actinomycetota bacterium | reverse complement strand
GCCTCGGTAATAAATTCCGAAGGCGCAGAGTCTTCCGATAATTGGAACTCCAAGAATTCCCTAACTACTTGGCGGCTTTGAATCCTGTTTCTAGATCCGCAATTAGATCTGCAACTGACTCTAAACCAACCGAGAGGCGAACTAGCCCAGGCGTTACACCCGTGGTGACCTGCTGCTCAGGGGTTAGCTGGGAGTGGGTGGTGGAGGCAGGGTGGATAACCAGCGAACGAACATCTCCGATGTTGGCAACATGGCTAAACAGCTCTAGAGCGTCCACGAACTTGGCTCCAGCCTCGACACCGCCTTCGATCTCAAACGAGACGATTGCTCCCGCACCCTTTGGTGCGTACTTCTTGTGAGCGGAGTTGTACTTAGAAGAAGCTAGTCCTGCATAATTCACACCCTTTACCTGTGGGTGCTTCTCAAGCCAGTGAGCAATCTCATTAGCATTCTGAACGTGGCGCTCCATGCGTAAGCTCAGGGTTTCGATTCCTTGAATCAGAGAGAATGCAGTGTCAGGAGATACTGCAGCACCAATGTCGCGCAGCAACTGCACACGTGCCTTGATGATGTAGGCAATTCCGTCTCCGAGGGCCTGGGTGTAGACCACACCGTGGTAGCTCTCGTCTGGAGTGGTTAGTCCTGGGAACTTATCGGACTTGCTCCACTCAAACTTTCCACCATCAACTATTGCTCCAGCAACCACGGTGCCGTGGCCACCTAGGAACTTAGTTGCGGAGTGCACGACAATGTCTGCACCGTGCTCAAGTGGCTTAATCAGGTATGGAGTTGCAACTGTATTGTCGACAATTAGCGGAACACCGTTTTTGTGTGCCACGTCAGCAACTAATTGAATGTCGAGAATCGAAACCTTTGGGTTTCCGATTGTCTCGGCGAAGAAAGCCTTGGTATTCGGCTTGACAGCTGCTTGCCACTCAGCGGCATCGTCTTGGTTGGTAACGAAGGTTACTTCGATGCCGAGCTTGGCAAGAGTGTATTTGAACAGGTTGTATGTTCCGCCATAGAGAGTCGAAGACGAAACAATGTGATCTCCGGCCTGAGCGATGTTCAAAATTGCGATGGTTTCAGCAGCTTGTCCGGAGGACAACAGCAGGGCCGCGGTTCCACCTTCAAGGGCAGCGATACGCTTCTCGGCGACATCCTGGGTGGGGTTCATGATTCTGGTGTAGATGTTTCCGAATTCAGCTAGGCCAAAAAGGTTTCGGGCGTGCTCTGCTGAGTTGAAGGTGTAGGCAGTGGTCTTGTAGATCGGTACTGCGCGAGCGTTGGTTGCTGGGTCAGGGGTTGCACCAGCGTGAATCTGGGCTGTCTCAAAGCCCCACTTTGCTGAATCGGTCATGGTTAGTCCTAAGGTTCGTTGGGTCAGGTAGGGATAACTATTGCGGGAGGGCAATTAGATTGCAAACCCCCAAGTAACCTTGCGTAACTTTAGGAAAGCTCTTCTAACGCCAGCGAGGCCAACAGTGCCGAGCAAAGTGGCAGCACGGAGTCATCAAACTGGGCGTGAGCCGAATGGTTGGTCGCTGCGGTATCGGGGTTTAGTTCTAGGGGACAGGCACCAACGAACACGAACGCCCCAGGGACCTCGGCCACGATTGATGCAAAGTCTTCACCGCCTGCAATCGGGTTCTTGAGCTCCACGTAGCCTTTATCTCCGACCAGCGCCTTTGCCACTGAACGAACCTTGTTTACGGCAACCTCATCATTTAGGAGCACCTTCGTTGCTCTGCCGAATTCAACTGTTGCTGTAACGCCGTACGCTTTGGCAATCGAGTGGACTAATTCTTCCGTGTAGGTCACAAGTAAGTCCTTATTCTTTTGCGAGAAAGTCCTAACTGTGGCTCCAAAAGACGCTTGATCTGCAATCACATTCGTGGTTGCGGTGTCGCCGGCTCGAATCCAACCAACATTAAGAATTACCGGATCGAACTGGTCGAAGCGCTTATTGAGCATGACCTGCAGGGAAGAAATCGCCTCCACCATCGGAGTGACGGGGTCCCTAGATAACCATGGCATCGAGCCGTGACCTCCCGAGCCGTGGAAGGTTACATGCAAGTCTCCGGCGCTCGCCATCAGTGGTCCTGGTTTACAAGCGATTGCCCCAAGCGGCATTGCGGTGAATACATGTAGTCCATATGCTGCGCTGGGAAAACTCGAACCAACCTCTAGCATTCCTTCTTCAATCATCACATCCGCACCGTGATGGCCTTCTTCGCCTGGTTGGAACCAAATTAAAACTTCGCCGCACCATTTATCGCGGTGCGTATGCAGCAGGTGCGCAGCACCAATTCCTGCAGCCATGTGTAAGTCGTGACCGCATGCGTGCATGAAACCGTTTGTGGATGCGTAGTCCAAACCGGTTTCCTCTTTAACTGCCAGAGCGTCCATATCTGCCCGGAGTAAAACTGTTTTCCCTGGAGCGCTTCCGGAAATCTTCAGAACTATGGAATTGAGATTTTTGCCGAGAGTGATTTCGCCCAAGCCATCAATTGATTCCAAGATTCGCTTTTGAGTGTTTGGTAAATCAAGCCCAAATTCTGGAATTTGGTGCAGGTCTCGCCGAATCTTTGAAAGCAGTTCCGCGTAACCGCCTGCTTCTTTGAGTAGCTCTTGAGGGGATAACATTTGGCTCCTTAGCTTGAAACCCAGTCTGCCACTTCTACGATTTACCCATGCTCTTTGAACAAATGCACCCCAACTGGCAAGTGTTGCTCGAGGAGCAGAGAGCCTTGCTCAAAGAAATTGAGCGCCGGTTGGAAAATACGGCGGACATAGTGCCAAGGCGTGAGCACTTGCTTAGGGCTTTCGGCACAGACCCACACGCACAAAGAGTCTTGATTATCGGCCAAGACCCCTATCCAACCCCCGAACACGCGACTGGCCTGGCTTTCGCGGTTCCAGCAGATACTTACCCGTTGCCACCAACCCTTATAAACATCCTCAAGGAGCTGAGGTCTGACATTGGTGTTGCCGCGGTAAAGGACGCAGACATTTCGAAGTGGGCCGAACAGGGCGTGATGCTTCTAAACCGGCACCTTTCCACCTCAGCTGGAAATACGGCTGCACATCTTGATTTTGGCTGGGCCGAATTCACAACCGCTGCGGTAACGGCTCTGCAAAGGGTGCGAGGCAAAAACCTTGTTGCGATACTTTGGGGCCGAAAGGCCCAAGAGTTGGCGGCTGTGTTGACTGAGGCTAGTGTGATCGCCTCGCCTCACCCATCGCCACTTTCTTCTTATCGCGGCTTTTTTGGGAGCAAGCCGTTTACAAAGACGAATCAATTGCTCACTACACTGGGGCAACCTCAGATTGATTGGAGTTGTTGATGCTGGACTCAGAGTCCCGATGGGCATTGGTTAAGAAGTTAAGGGCCAAGGGTGCAGAGCCTGAGAAAGAGCTCACTATTAGGGCTTGTGAGGCAAAAGACTTACCTCAGATTAGAGATATCTATAACTACTTCATTCGCAACACGGTCGTCACTTTTGATGAAGAGCCTCTGGAACTCAGCGACTGGCAAGAGAAGTTCGAGCTAATCCAAAAGAACAACTTGCCGTTTATTTCGCTTCTTAGCGAATCGGGGGAGGTAATTGGTTTTGCCTACTGCACACCATGGAAGCAAAAGAGCGCCTACAAAAAGACAGTTGAAAACACCATTTATCTTTCACCAGCGGCCACCGGCCGTAAATTGGGCGGCCGACTGCTTGAAGCATTGATTGCACAATGTCGGGAAGCCGGAATCAAAGAGATCATTGCAGTTATTGCAGATCGCGGAGCGGACGCCTCAATCAAGCTCCACAGAAGGTATGGTTTTGCCGACCAGGGACACCTTGGCAAAGTCGGGGTGAAGTTTGGCAAACCTGTAGGCACCTTATTGATGCAGCTTTCTCTCTAAATAGCAAAAGACCTCGGTTTCCCGAGGTCTTTTTTCGTGCGGGTGAAGGGACTTGAACCCCCACGCCT
>JBEEIU010000101.1:0-9008 GCA_041169705.1 Actinomycetota bacterium | reverse complement strand
GGTTCGTAGTGCAGACTTCATATCCGCAATTAGGCCTTCGGTGAGCTCGGAGTTCTGTTCGACAAATAAAACAATTCGAGTTCCTCCATCTTTTTGCTGTTCAACAGCCAAGGCGCCACTTACGTCTGGAAACTCCAGAACAACCCGATAGATTTCCGCCGTTCCGATCCGGACGCCTTTTGAGTTCAGAGTGGCATCGAGTCTTCCCAGAATCTCGAACCCGCCAGTTTTCGTCATCTTTGCGAAGTCGCCATGTGCCCAGATGTCTTCAAAGCGACTGAAGTACGCCTTGGTGATCCTGGACTGGTCATCGTCACCCCAGAAACCCAGTGGGACCGAAGGAAATGGTGTTCGGCAGACTAGCTCCCCCTCCTACAATGCATCCGATTCAGACCCGTCTGGTCGAAAGACCCTAACGTCCAGGCCTAGGGCGGGTCCTTGAATTTCACCACGGGGTGCGCTCTCAGTTGGCACTCCCAATACCAGGCAGCCACACAGGTCTGTGCCCCCGGCTATCGAAGCAATTTTTACTTCACGGCCCACATGCTCAGATACCCAATCAAAACCCGATGGCGAAAGCGGTGAGCCAGTTGAGGCAATTGTCCTCAATTGGTCAATCTCAAATTTTTGCCTCGGGCTAACACCATGTGCCCGCCAAGTCTCAATCAGGGCAGCCGAAACTCCAAGGAACGTAAGGCGCTCTCTACTTGCAATTTCCCAAAATCGCTCAAGATCAGGATGGGCTGGGCTGCCATCAACTAAAACTATTGTGGATTGTCTCCCAAGGCCAATCATTAACCAATTCCACATCATCCAACCGCAGGTTGTCGCGTAGAAAACCCGGTCGTCCTCATTGATGTCTAGGTGATAGCCCTGTTCACTCAGCACCTTCAGCAAGACACCAGCCGCTGAATGAATTATGCATTTTGGTTTCCCGGTTGTTCCACTTGAAAACAAAATGAACCCCGGTTGACTAAACGGGAATTGCGGGAACTCAAATTCCAATCCAAGAAACGGTTTCAACCACTCCTGAAAATCAACTCCATTTTGCGATGGCCCGAGTGTAACCACTTTGGTTACAGAAGGTAGGCTCCCCAAGACATCAGGAAGCTTTTCTTCCAGGTTGAACTTCTTTCCTGAGTACTGATAAGTAGTGGCTGCGAAAAGTAGCTTTGGTTTAATCTGCCCAAATCTATCCAGGAGTGCCACGGGGCCAAAGTCAGTGGATGCGGTGCTTACAACAGCGCCAATAGCCAAGGCCCCAAGCGCAAAAATCATGGTTTCGGGGACGTTGGGCATCCACGCAACTACTCTGTCGCCTTTTTGTATTCCGCAGTCTTGAAGCGCTAGAGCGCAAGCTGTGACGAGTTTTTTGAGTTCTCCTCGAGAAATAGAAGTTCTTGAGGAATCCTCGAGATAGGAAACAACAGCTTCCTTTGCTGGGTCACCTTTCAGGAGCGTTTCAACGACATTTAGTTTCGCCTCGGGGAACCACTGGGTATTTAGAAACCCCTCCCCCTTCGAGGTCACATTTCCTTGGTGCCCAACAATGCCAAGATCTTTCCAAGCCTGTCGCCAAAATTCTGCAGGATTAGAAACTGACCAAGCGTGCGCTTGGCGGAAATCCCTGAATGAATTTCGTTCAAGAAGGCTATGAATCAGCATGTTAAGAGCGTACCTATCATTTTCTGGATATCTAGCGCCCACTTGGTGCTGTGACTTAGGCGTAGATTTGGGTCATGATTAATTCGATTTTTTTGAATCTGCCAGTTGAAAACCTAACAAAATCCGTTGAGTTCTTCTCCGCGCTCGGTTTCAAATTCAATGCTCAATTCACTGATGAAACCTCTACCTGCATGTTGGTTGGTAAAGACATCTATGTGATGCTCGTGGAACATGAGAAGTTTCTTGGATTTATAGACAAGCCACTGGCACCGAAAACCAGCACCGAGGCAATCTTCGGGTTTGGGATGGACTCAGCGGATCAGGTCAGGGAAATGACTGCCAAAGCAATTGAGCTAGGGGCAAGAATGGTCAAAGAACCCGAAGATCTGGGTTTCATGTTCAGCTGGGGTTTCGAAGACCTAGATGGGCACCTGTGGGATTTGTTCTGGATGAATCCAGAGCACGTTGAATAGCTTCCCAGAAATTCTCAAACCTGTTAGGCCGCTGTGGCCTCGGCTTGCCTCTGGCTTACGGCTGCAACTAAATCATCAAATAACGGGTGGCCCGGATAAATACCACAGACACTCTTCACAAACTCCTCCGCGGATTTATCCAATAGCAGCTGATTCATCTGCGTAACTTCTCGATCGTCCTCTGCAAAGAATGAAAGAGCGGCTGCCACTGCGGAAAGAAGGGCGGAAGGGTAGATGCCATTCTCTGCAAGGTAGGCGGCAGGGCTAATCAACCTCTCGAAGCGAGAGAGCTTTCTAAGCGGCTGCCTGCCGACCCTCTCGACTTGATCGTCAATAACCTCATTTGAAAGTCGATTTAGTGTCTTGTCGACGTACTCCTGATGATTCTTGGCATTGAATGCGTACTTCAGGATTAGCGCTTTGGAAGTCTCTTCCAACACCTTCTCAACTTGAGAATAAACAGCAGAATCCTGCATTGCTGAGGCGACGGTTGGGTATCCGGCGTGCTGACCAAAATAGGCAACTGCACAGTGACCGGTGTTTACGGTAAACAACTTTCTTTCGATAAATGGGCCAAGATCTGGAACTTGAATTGCCGCCGGGATCGGCAGAGGGTCAACCAAATTCTTGGTTTCAATAACCCATTCACTGAATGCTTCTACCTCTACGTCTGGTGAAAGAGAGTGTGATTGTTGTGGCACGATTCGGTCCACCGCGGTGTTCAGGAATACTGCTTTTTTGCTTACATCCGAGTAAGTCAAGATCTCATGGGCAAGAACATCTGATGCGTTTACCGCATTCTCACAGGCCATCACTACGACTGGCTTAGAGCTGGTTCGCAGCATCAAGCCCTTCGAGATTGCCTCGGCAATTCGTGGCAAAAGGTTTACACCGACGGAGGCAGTAATAACATCTGCCGTCGAGATCTCGCTAATTAGCTCTGCGGGGTGAGTTAGGGAATTGAGGGCTGTGAAATTTTTATAAACGTGAGTGTGGCCACCGTCACCCAGTTCAATAACTGAGTACTTTCCCGAAGAATTCAATTGATCAACAATTTCAGAATTCACGTCAGCAAACACTACGTGGTAGCCCGAGTCCTGCAGCACAGAACCGATGAACCCTCGGCCTATGTTGCCGGCCCCAAAGTGTACGGCCTTCATTTCTTACCTGTTTCTGACCAGAGGTTGTCTAGTCATTTCCCCCAGACCGAATCAGAGCAAGGATCTCCTGCTTTGATTTGGAATTTTTGAATACTTCCAAGTTTGATTCTTCTTGCAAAAGCTCTGCCATATTTCCAAGGATCTCAACGTGCCCGTCACCCTTTGAGGCGATGCCTAAAACGCAGTGCACTTCTTCCCCCGCCCAGATAATCGGCTTTGCCAATTGAAGAAAAACCAACTGATCAAAATTCACAAAAGCCCTTGATGTGTCGGTGCCGTGTGGAATTGCAAAGTTTGCCCCAATAGCAGAGGAAAACAGTTGCTCTCTTTCCCACATTGCATCCGCGTACTCTTTGCTAGCAGCTCCGAGTTCGACCAAGAGTTTGCCGCATTGAGCTACTGCCTCCTCCGAAGAGGAGGCAGTAGCGCCAATCACGATTCCGGCTTCGGTGATTAGCTCAGTCGCCAACGATCTCATTTCCTTCTTTGAGGTCTGAAACCAGTTGAGCGATTCTGAAGTCACCGAGGAACATGTCAAAGATGACCACCACTGCACCAGGCGCTGCTTGTTTTGCACGACTTGAGAGCCCACGGTGGCAAAGCACCACATCAAAAGTCGCATCAGCGAGTTGGTTTACAGGGGTGTGGGTTACTTGGATATTGGTGTCTTTCAGCTGTTTTGCAAGCTGCTTAGCCACCATCACCGAGGAACCCATGCCCGCTTCGCAAGCAACAACTAAGTGCTTGACGTCAGCTCCGGAAATGCTTGCCATGTTATTCCGCAGTTCCGGTCTTCATGGCCTTGCTCTTTGCCTGAGCGGCAGCTAGGTCGTCATCGCCAGCCTTTGATGCCTTCAGGATCAAGAAGGAAACTACGAATGAAACAACTGCGGAAAGCAGAATTCCAAGTAGTACTCCAAAGTGGTTTCCTGGAGGGGTAACAGCTAGGTAGGCGAAGATCGAACCTGGTGAAGGTGTTGCTACTAGACCTACACCGGTTGCTAGGAAGACTGCAACACCGGTTGCTCCACCAGCAATTGCACCTAGTACAACTAGTGGACGAAGCAATACGTATGGGAAGTAGATCTCGTGGATTCCACCAAGGAAGTGAATGATGATCGCACCTGGGGCGGAACCGCGAAGGATCTTTGGTCCTGCTAGCCAGAAGGCAACCAAGATTCCAAGACCTGGTCCTGGGTTGGTCTCCAACATGAACATGATTGACTTGCCAAGCTCTTCAGCCTGAACAACACCAATTGGAGCCAATACTCCGTGGTTGATTGCGTTGTTTAGGAAGAGGATCTTTGCAGGCTCAACCAAGATTGAAGCAAGTGGTAGTAATCCAGTGTCAATCAGTGCCTGGACGCCACTGCCCAGAACATCAGAGAGGCTGTTTACAACCGGTCCAATTCCTAGGTAACCAAGAATTGCCATCAGCAAACCTGCGATACCTAGTGAGAAGTTTCCGATGAGCATCTCGAAGCCAACCGGAGTGATTGGGTCCAAAACGGAGTCGATCTTCTTTAGGACCCAAGCTGCCAATGGACCAATAATCATGGCACCAAGGAACATAGGAATGCTGGTACCGACGATGACACCAACAGTTGCTACTGCCGCAATTACCGCACCGCGTTGACCGTGAACGAGACGTCCACCGGTGTAACCGATCAGGATTGGCAGGAGGTTTACGATCATTGGACCGACCATCGAGCTCAATTGCTCGTTAGGGATCCAGCCAGTTGGAATGAACAGTGCAGTTAGAAGACCCCAAGCAATAAATGCTCCAATGTTTGGGATCACCATTCCTGCAAGGTTTCCACCTAGCTTCTGAACCGCAGCGCGCCAGCCTGTGTGGCCACCGTCACCAGCGGGGATAAAATTAGCCATGGGTACTACCTTCCTTTTGAGGGTTTGTATTCAGGGGCCGGTGCTTTCGGTGCAATGGAGCATTTTCGGAGGCCCATAACACTTGAGGCACCGACCCTATCCCAGCTGCTCAGGCTACAAGCCGCCGAGAATTCTTTAAGCGAGAGCAACTTCAACTCCCACACTTGAGAACTTGTCAACGTAGTTCTGGTCTGCATCGAGATTCGTTACAACTCGATCAAAATCAGAAAAGTCTGCAAAACGTGCGGGATAGACCGGTCCGAATTTTCCGCTATCCAAAAGCAAAATTCGCTCCGAGGAACGTTGCATCATCGCGCGCTTTACCTCGGCCTCGTCGGTGTCGAAAGATGCAATGCCGCCCTCAAATGAAGCGCCATTTGCGCCGATAAAACTCACTAAGGCGTTGTAATTGCCCACCTCGGAAACCGTTTTCGCTCCCACTGAGCTAAGGGTTGCTGGGCGAATACGTCCGCCCAAGATCACAGTCTGGGTTGAACTATCAGCAAGCTTGGAAGCCAGGGTGATGTTGTTAGTGACCACAATCAACTTGGGCTTGTCGCGCAGGAAAGGTGCTAGGAATTCGGTGGTTGTCCCGCCGTCCACAAAAATGCAACCTTCTTCGGGTAGGAAGCTTGCAGCAACCTGGGCTACGGCTTGCTTCTTGTCAGGATTACGACCCAGGCGCTCAGGGATAGTGAATTCGTGCCCAAAACGATCGTTGGCAATTGCTCCGCCATGCACCCGGCGCAAAACTCCACGGCGCTGCAGAAGATCCAAGTCTCGTCTCACGGTTTCGACCGCAACGTCCAATTCAGCGGCGGCTCGGTTGGCATCAACGCGCCCGTCAGCCTGAGTCCACTCAAGTAACTTGAGTCTGCGCTCTTCTGCCAACATCTTTGTCGTCTTCCGTTTTTGCCTGAAATAAGGAATTTTGAAGACAATAACAGCGTTTTCACAGCTAATCAGGCTAAAACGGGCAAAAACTCACTGAATATTTATAACGTTTTGATAAAGACCCACATCACTGTTTGCGGACTAAGCGCCCGCATTCTGGACACCTTGATGTGCTTTTTACCCGCCCTAAAGAGGCAGTCTCGGCTAGTGCGCTTTGGCCACAAACCGGGCAAGCACCCTGACTTCCGATCTCCGAGGGAACTCCGCCCTTGTTCGTAAAGCCAAACAGTGCTGAAATCGCCAAAAGGATCTGCTTTACCAATTTCTGCATTTTTACCCCCGCTTCTGGTGCTGAGTCTATGAGTAGGTTTTCACTTGGAGGAATCGTGGAAATCGGCTTGATACTGACTGTCGCCTGGTTAGTTGTGCTTTTTGTTGGCAGCGCAGTGGTTACAAAATCAAAACACAAAAACGCGAAGCGCTGGTTGATCTCGATACTCATTGCGATTCCCGCGATATACATCTTGGTCTGGCTATTCAGTTAGTGGATTGTAAACTCCGTCTATGACTCAAGAGTTTTTGTTTGGTGCGCTGATACTCGTCGCTGGATTCATTTTTTTCTGGCGAATGCGAAAAGCAATTCAGGCAATATCTAAAGCGCGTGCCGAAAAAACTAAAGCGCCGGGTTTGGAATGGTCATACGTAGTAATGGGAGTCGTGCTGATTGTGCTACTGGGTCTAAATCTTTTCGGGATTCTTTAGAGTCACTTAAACCATTGGTCTGGCGGGCCAAGCCACAGTAAGAAACTGAATAGCGCCACAACAAAAGTGACTAGCACGACAATCAGAATTAATGGTCTCGCGATGAACCACCTGAAGAGTCCATCGAACCAGTTGTCATCTCTTTTGTCTTCGCTCTTTTGAGTTCTCCAAGCACCTTCCAGTGATTTTGTTTTCTTCAGCGAAGCCTCAAAAGGCAACGTGGCAAATGGAATTATGGCGAGGAAGATTCCCAGGGCTGTCTTGCCAAAACCCCAGCGCTGGTTGACACCAACCAATGCAGCGGTGACCGCATAACCCAAAAACACTGCTCCATGAATTCCACCAGCGAATGTAACCACTATGGAGTCAATCCCAAATGAGCGAGCAATAAGAGCGGAAATCAACAAGGTCCAGGTGACGGCCTCTGACTTTGCAAAGAGATTGAATAGCGCCTTGGGTTTCATGGCTCTATTGTCTCGCGAATTAGATTTCGAAGGACTGCTTTCGCTCTAACTTCGCACCCTCAACGTCAACATCCGGCAAGATTTTGTCTAGCCACTTTGGAATCCACCACGCACTCTTTCCAAGAATCGACATGGCCGCAGGGATTATCAGCAATCGAACTATGAAGGCGTCAACTAAGACACCGACCGCAAGACCAAACCCAACCGGACGAATCATGGAGAGGTGCGAGTAAGCGAATGATCCGAAGACGCTAATCATGATTAGTGCTGCAGCGATAACCACCGCTCGACTGAGGTGAATTCCGTAGTTGATTGCGTCCTTGGCATCGCCGGAGTGGGTGTAAGCCTCGCGCACACCAGACACCAAGAACAGCTGGTAGTCCATGGCTAGTCCAAACAGAATTCCAATTAGGAATATCGGTAGGAAGCTCAAAATCGGACCAGGGGTATAGACACCGAAGATGTCAGCCAACCAGCCCCACTGGTATACCGCGACTACAGATCCCAGGGTCGCGAAAACAGTCAATAGGAATCCTCCCGCTGCCAAGAGCGGAACCAAGATCGACCGGAACACCAACATCAAAAGAAGTAGCGATAACGCAATCACAGTTCCCAAATACAGCGGTAACACATCAGAGATCTTCTTGGAGATGTCAATGTTGGATGCAGTAAGTCCAGTCACTCCAACGGTTGCGTCAAAGTCGTTTTCGAATTCTGCGGACAGTCCTCGAATTTCTCCAACCAGTGCGTTCGTTTCGATACTCAACGGTTCAAGTGCCGGTACGACCTGGAATAAAACTGTTGTCTCGTCATCGGAGACAGCCGCTGGCACGACTGCCGCAACATTTTCTAGCGCAAACAATCTGGTGGCAATATCTGCCTGAAGTTCCAATAGGTCATCTTCAGCAACCGCCTCAGGGAGAGTAATCACGGTGGAGATTTGACCGTTGAATCCAGCTCCGAAGCTTTCTGTGGTAATCATATGCGCTTTATAAGGACTGGAGTCCTGCGGTTCCGAAGAACCATCCGGGAGTCCAAGTCTCAAGCTCGAGAAAGGTATTGCCGCAATCACCAATACCGTCATGGTGGCAATCAATGTGACCCAAGGATGACGGTTAGCAAAAATTGGCTTGTGTGCATTCTTCGGTTCCGCATTTTCGGAAAGCTGCTCACCAGATGCAAGTTTTGCTCTCTCCTTCTTGCTGAGAATCTTTGTTCCAACCAGCTTCAGGAACGCAGGAACCGCGGTGATTGCAATCAATACCGCAATTGCGATTGCAATTGCTCCCATTGAACCCATCAGTCCAATGAATCCGATTCCGGTGAGGTTCAGCGCAACCAAGGCGATGATTACCGTGATACCGGCGAATAAAACTGCGTTTCCTGATGTGCCGTTCGCAAGCGCTACGGACTCACGAACCTCTTGGCCCGCCATCAGCTGCTTGCGGTGTCGATTCACAATGAAGAGGCTGTAGTCAATTCCAACCGCAAGACCGAGCATCACACCCAATACCGGGGTGGTTGAAGTCATTTCAATTTGTGATGCGAGTGCGAAAGTCATTGCGGCAGAGATTGCAACACCCAGCACCGCAGAAATAACTGGTAGTCCTGCACCAATGAAAGTACCGAGCATTACAAACAAAACAATCGCGGCAATAGCCAGTCCGATTAGTTCTCCAACGCCAAGAATTTCACTGAGCGAA
>JBEEIU010000100.1:0-19322 GCA_041169705.1 Actinomycetota bacterium | reverse complement strand
TGGTTAGCAGTTTTTCAGATAGGCGGCGAAAACGTGCCCTCTCGATGCTTTCTAAGCCGGTTGCAACCAGTGCTGGAAGTGGCACGGTTCTCTTGACTTATCTTTCCCACAAAATTCTGGGAGGCTTCGGCCTCAAGCGAATTTTGAAAGATGTCGACGCGCTGCAGATTCCAGTCTCGCAAGGACCATTTCGTTTTGCAGACGAAACATTCATAAAGAGACTTAGTGTGCTTGAAAAGGAAGTTCATTTTTGGACCATAAACGACCTTGAGCAAATGTCAGAGCTCATTGAACTCGGAGCCCACGGCATAGTTTCCGATCGAGTCGATCTGTTTCCGCTCAAAGACTGAGTCTTTGCTGTGAAAAGGGGCTTACTCGGAAGCCTCCACTCCTCCGCTTAGTTGATGTCTACATTCAAAGGAGCGGACTTATGTCTCAGCAAGCTATTCGCGGCACGTCTCTAGGTAGCTACTCGCTAGAGTCTGATCGCGATGTCGAACTATTCGAACGAGTGTTTTCAAGCTTCCGTTGTGCAAATGGACACAGTTTTGAAATTCCGTTTGCCGTGGACGCAGAGCTTCCAGATTCATGGGAGTGCAGACTCTGTTCCTCATCTGCCCGTCGAATGGTTGATGGACAGGAAGTTGCAGTAAGTCTTGAGACCTCTAACACACCAAGAAGTCACTTCGAGATGTTGCTGGAGAGACGCTCCAGAGAAGAACTTGAAGAGCTACTTCAAGAGCGTCTCACTGAAATGCGAGAAAGACGAGCAAAGGGCCTACCGGGTTACTAAGGCTTCCTAGCTAATCCCCATTTTGTGACAAGCCATAGAGCTTCAAGCACGATTCCAAAACTCATTTTGCTTTGACCCCACTCGCGTTCAACGAAGAGAATCGGTACTTCCTTGATTCTGGCGTTTTGCAGACTTGCTCTGTAGGCCATCTCTATCTGAAAACCATAACCTTGAGCCTGCACCTGATCTAGCGGCAGTGTTTTTAGAAGAGACGCGGAAAAAACGCGAAATCCCGAAGTGAGATCCGAGATCTTTGTCTTGAGCATGAAGCTGGCATATTGATTTCCAATTTGTGAAATTGCCTGGCGATACCAGGCCCAATTCGACACCGCTCCCCCAGGTATCCAGCGCGAACCAATCACTAGGTCACTCTCTTTTGCTGCCAAAAGTAATTCGGCAAGATCCTCACTGCGATGAGAACCGTCGGCATCCATCTCAACCAAGAAGTCGTAACCCTGGGAAAGCCCTTGCTTAAAACCGGCAATGTAGGCCGCACCAAGACCGTTCTTACTCTGCCTCTGCAAAAGTGCCACTCTTGAATTTGCACTTGAAATTTCTCTGACTAAATCCGCGGTCCCATCCGGAGAACCGTCGTCAATCACGAGCACATCGACTCCTGGAACAGTTTCTAGTAAGTGGTTGAGGGTGTGAGCGATACTTTTTGCTTCGTTGTAGGTAGGCATCAGAACCAGAGTTTTCACTTACGGCTCCTACCAACACCCAATGAGAAGGCAATAAAGCTCATCGCCATCAAGGAATTAATCAGATCGAGCCAACCGCCCAACGCGACCGCTGGAGTAATCCCTTCGCGAAGTTCCACACTCTCTACCATTGCCCCGGCGGTGTACCAAGGCAACTCGGATTGAATGGAGCCATCAAATCGATAGATTGCACTGTGTCCAACTGTTGAGATGTTGACAACGGTTCTACCTGTTTCAATTGCGCGTAGCTTGGCAATTGCGGACTGCTGCCAAGTTTCATCGCTGTAACCAAAGTCTGCGTTATTGGTCTGAGACAAAATCAGCTGAGCCCCTTGGGATGCTAGGTCTCTTGGAATGTCGTCTTCTGCAATTTCGAAACAAATCAATGTTCCAGCAACAGAAGTGCTGAGTTGGTAAATTCCGTCCCGGTTTCCAAAGCTGTAACCCTTGGGCACCATGTCTATGAGTTCCGGTGCAAGGCTTCTCCAGAAATCTCTATCTGGCACGTATTCAGCAAACGGAACAGGGCGCTTCTTGTCGTAGTAATCACTTGGCCCTACCCCTGGTTGCCAATAAACAGTCGAATTGAAGTATTCATCACCTCTCACAGTGATTGTTCCAAATACGAAATCCGCCCCATACTTGCTTGATACGGCTTCGATTCTTTCTCGCGCGTCAGCACTTCTCAGAGGATCAACGTCTGACGCATTTTCAGGCCAAACAATTAGGTCTACTTCTTGATCTGCAACCGCTTGGTATGTGGCATCAAGGTGATTGTTCAAAATTGTGCCTTGTGGCTCTCTGGAGAATAACCCTGCCTTGGCATTGCCCTGGACGGCAGCGACTCTTAGATCCCCCACGGAAACACTTCCGTTTTGCAGGGGTGTAATTATTGGAAAGGCAAAAGCAGCGAGAGTAAGAACTGCAGGGAGAATCAAACGCCTGGCACCGCGCTTTGTAAACCTCTTTATCTCAAACGAAAGTGCTCCTGCTAGAAGAGCCATAACAAAACTTAGGAGTGACAAGCCACCCCAGAAGACCCAATTCACAAGGGGTGACTCCGCGGCCGTCATCGCAAGTCGGGACCAGGGGAAGCCTCCGTAGGGAAAGTTATTCGACACCCACTCTCTTGCTACCCAAATGCTGGCAAAACCAAAGGCATAGAGCGCAGATCCAAAACGCAATCTTTGAACTCTTTTGTAAAGCAAGGCAATCGCGCCAATGGCCGGAGCAAAAATCAATGACTGCAGGGTCGCGAGCGCAATCAGAGGAACTGGGCCAAGGTAAAGACTGATCCATTCGATATGGCTTATGTAGAAAACCATGGCGGCAATAAATCCGAGCAGAGTGGCGAACCAGAATCCAGTCCCCATCACAGCTAACGAAATTAGGAGGGGAATAGCAAAACCAAAACCCCAAAGATTCTCTGTGGGAAAAGCGTAGAGTCCCGACAATCCACCGAGGATTGCCAGCGGAATTCGCCAGATTAGTTCCCTAAAGTTTTTCAAGACAGCCCAATTTCTTAGACGTAGTAGCTGTAAGCAACTATGCCACGCTTCACTAGATCCATCGCATCGTAAGCGGTTTTGGCCAGCTGAGGATCTGCAACTTGAGCCAATTGGTCTAGAAGATCAATGAGCTGCTTACTCCAACGAATGAAGTCCCCGGCCAAAAGTCCAGACATCTTGAGCACGTCATTGAGATTTGCACCACTTGCCCACCGGTATGTGGCCCAGGTAATTCCAAGTTCCAGGGCACTCTCCTTGGGAAGCCTGTAATTGGTTTGAAGCTCCAGCAGCTCAAGTTGAATTCTCTCGGTGGCTTCGAGTGCTTCCATGAAGTTTCCTTTGGGTAGCTTCGGCTCATGCTCGGGATCTTCACCCCTACCCTCATAGACCAAAGACATTCCCATTGCAGCCAGGCTTGCGGCATCGAGCTTGGACCAAACACCTTGATTTATGCATTCGGCAATTAGCAAATCCCGTTCGCCGTAAATCTTGGCCAAACGCAATCCTGACTTTGTCACATCCAGGTCATCCGCATCTTCGACCAGATAACCAAGGTCCACCAATAGTTTGCAAATTCGATCGAAGGTTCTTGAAACGAGATTGGTGCGACTTTCAATTTGAGCAACGGTTTGCTCTATTTCACGATTAAGTTTTTGATACCTCTCGCCCCACCTAGCGTGAGCCTCTCTCTCAGCGCAGCCGTGAGAGGGATGTGCTCTCAAGTTTCGTTTTAGTTCATTAATTCGCTGTTCACGCTGGTGAGCTCCCTTGGAAACCCTGATGTCTTTGCCGCGCTCCGCGCGTACCCTGAGCGCTGCACCCTCACGCTCCAGGTCACTTAGCTCTCTTCGAATTGCACTGTAGGTTTTGAAGTCACCCAAGTGACAAGCCATCGACTTCTCGTAACCAACCAGCGCCTCTTGTTTTTCATGAATTTGTCTTGCCAGGCCCACTACCCCGCGGTCCGCTTGAAATTGAGCAAAAGATCTCTCGAGCACCTCGCTCGCTCGGTTCTTGCCGAAAGCCTGGATCAAATTAATAGCCATGTTGTAGGTGGGTTTGAAGCTTGAGTTCAGGGGGTAAGTGCGCTTAGAGGCTAAACCAGCTACCAGATTCGGATCTAGCTGCGCACCCCAAAGCACCACTGAGTGACCTTCGGTATCAATTCCTCGCCTCCCCGCTCTTCCAGTTAGCTGGGTGTACTCCCCCGGAGTAATTGCGACTCTTCCCTCACCGTTGTATTTATCCAGTCGCTCCAGGACTACCGTTCTCGCAGGCATATTGATTCCCAGAGCTAAAGTCTCGGTCGCAAAAACAGCCTTTACCAGTTTTCGGAGGAACAGCTCCTCGACCACCTCTTTGAACGCGGGAAGCATCCCAGCGTGGTGAGCGGCAAATCCTCGCTCCAGGGAGACCAGCCAATCGTGATAGCCAAGGGTGTCCAGATCCTCATCCGCTATTGAAGAACAGCGTGCCTCTGCGATGCGACGGATCTCTTGCTGTTCCTCTTTGTTGGTTAGTCGAAGGTTGCTTCTTCTGCAGGCTGAAACAGCTCCCTCGCAACCGGCTCTGGAAAATATGAAGAAAATGGCCGGCAGCAGCTCTTCATGATCAAGGATTTCTATAACCTCTGGCTTATCAAGCTTTGGAAATTGGCCACCGAAGTTTCGCTGAATTCCCGGGGAATTCTTTTGCCACTTGCCACGAGAGCGCATCGGGTTTCTCGCCCGCGCCTGGTGCTTCTGAAGTAGTTCCGGATTTACTCGAATCTGCTTGCTCCCGGGCTCGAATAGCTCTATTAGTTCATTGCCGAACAGCACATGCTGGTGCAGTGGGACTGGCCTATGTTCGGAAACAATAACCTTCGTATTTCCTCGAACCTCTTCGAGCCAGGCACCAAACTCTTCCGCGTTTGAAACAGTCGCGCTCAGTGAAATCACACGGACATCTTTTGGTAGGTGAAGGATCACTTCTTCCCAGACCGCTCCCCTGAAGCGATCTGCAAGATAGTGCACCTCGTCCATGACGACATACCCCAAGTTTCTGAGCGCTTCGGAGTTCGCGTAAATCATGTTGCGCAAGACTTCGGTAGTCATGACCACGATTTGAGCATCAGAATTGGAATTTGTGTCACCGGTAAGCAGACCAACTCGCTCCTTGCCGTAGCGCTTGGTGAGCTCCGCGAATTTTTGATTGCTGAGTGCCTTTATTGGCGTGGTGTAGAAAACTTTTTGGTCCGAAGAAACTGCTAGGTGAATGGCGAATTCTCCCACCACTGTCTTTCCCGCTCCGGTTGGGGCGGCGACTAAAACGCCGGAACCGGTTTCCAATGCTTTGCATGCACGTTCTTGGAAGTCATCCAGTGGAAAGCTGAGCAGTGCGCTAAAAGCCTCAAACTCTTTATATTGGCTTTTTGCTTTGGCTCGTGCGTATCTTTCGGATGGTGAGAGATCAGTCAAGGTCTAGCTCGCTTGATTCCAAATCTCCGTACTTCTTCGCTCTGCGCTTGTCGTTCAAGTACGAAATTCCAACAGCTACGAAGTACAGCAGGGCGAGCGGTCCCATTAGTAAGAACATCGAGATTGGGTCTGCGGTAGGGGTGGCGATAGCTGAGACCACCGCAATCACAAAAATTGCTAGACGCCAGGAACCCAAGATTGCTTTTCCCGTTGCCAGTCCGGCCAAGTTAAGTAGCACCAGCACCACCGGCATGACAAATGCCAGTCCAAAAACCAAAAGGATTCGAATTGCAAAAAGTACATACTCACTTGCGTTGATTACGTTGGTCGAACCCTCGGGCGTAAAACCTATTAGCACGACCACAAATCCCGGTAGCGAAAACCAAGCGAGTGCGGTGCCAGCGAGAAAGAGCGGAATTGCTGAGAATAAAAACCCCAGAGTGTATTTGCGCTCTTTCTTCTTTAGCCCCGGAGTAATAAAGGCCCACAAGTTGTAAAGCCAAAATGGTGAAGAGACGATTACTCCCAGAAAGATTGCGACTTGAACGCGCAGATCAAAGGCGGACACGATTGTTCCAAAATTCACAACCGCCTGAACACCCCTTTGTTCAGATACTTCAACCAGGGGTTGTTGCAAGAATTTGAAGACCGGTTCGAACAAAAACCAACCACCGATTGTGCCCAGGACAATAAAGCCTGCACTCCAAACAAGTCGATTTCTCAGTTCTCGCAGATGGCCTGCGAGGCTCATTTGCCCCTCAGGGTTTTTCCGCCGCAACATTAACCCTGCTTAGTGTCGCCTTCGTTTTCGGCCTCAGCCTCAGGCTTCTTGATTTCCTTCTTGAAAATACGCATCGACTGGGCCACACTCTTGGCCAACCCTGGAAGCTTTGGCGCGCCCCAAATCAGAAGCACGATTGCCAGAATAATGATCCATTCCCAAGTACCAGGGCGCATTAGAGGAACCTCTTATCAATCTCGATGTCACGAAGTCGTGCCACCAGCCTACGCTGTCTCTTCTGTTTCTGAGCCTCAATCCTCTGAAGCAGCTGGCGCCTAGCCTTGACCAGCTCTACTAGCTCCGCTTCGCTAGCTGCCTTGGCGGGAGTGATCTCGGAAGTAACACCTGAGAGAGTGCTCTCAACTTGAGCCTGGGCCTTCAAAATCTCTGACTGCAGAGCCTTGCCCGAGAGGAAGAGCTTGTAGATGACCAACCCCAGGAAGTAAATGCTGGCCACTATCACCAGAACCCATACCCAGAAAAGCCAGTCCATTAGTCGTCCTTCATGCTTATTTGCCCTAATGCTAGTTTGGCAAAGTTTGAAACGGCCTGTTTTGCCTCCGCTGGAGCCAAAACTCTAACCGCTCCCCCATAACGGACAACGTGGCGAGCCAATGCTCCAGGGTTTCCCATTCGAATGGTCCCTACGAAGCTGCCATCAGAGAGTTGTTTTGGTACTCCCTGGGTTGGGAAGTTCCAGAAAATTTCGTAGGCGTGGGGCTTTACTTCAATTTCCACCGTGTAGTTGCCGGGGTTCTCTCCGTAGATTGCATCCGGTATTTGGGCAGACGAACCTTCCTTTGAAAGTGGGGTTAAAGTGGCTCTAAGTGCCGAAATTCGATCTATCCGGAAACTGCGAAGCTCTTGAGATTTTAGGCAGTATCCCCTTAGGTAGTAGCGCTTCCCGACAAAATCAATCCGCAGTGGGTCAACAGTTCTTTCGGAAGACTCTCCTGTTTGGTTCTTGTAGGTGATGTCCACTTGGGTTTTGTTGACAATAGAGGACCTAATTAGTTCCAAGGTCTCTGACAGTGGATTTGCCTCTAGCGCGATGGGTTTAGGCAGTTCGCTCTGGCTAAATATTTCTCGAAGCTCGGCCAGGTCAGAGTTGCCCGTGAATTGCGGGAGCGAAGCTAGGTAATCCAGACCGGTTGCCAACGCGGTTGCCTGACTCCTACTTAGCGGAGGCGGAGATTCCAGAACCGCTAACCCGACCGAGAAGTCAATAATTTCTTCTTCTTCGAGCACTTCTTCATCCAAATAAAAATGTGATTCGTAGCGATAAAGATCTTCACTGTTTCCGATTGCCCGAGCCGCCCGAATCAAAGTCTTTCTCGGCATCTTGAAATAAGTTTCAAGTTCTTCCAAGGTCATCGGCCCATCTTTGAGAACAAGTCCAACCAATGACAGAGCTAGGTTAAAAATATCGTCTGAGTCAAACTCAACTTTGGGCATGCTGGATCACCACCTTTTCAAGGCTCTCCCTTATTCGCAAAGCTAGTGACTGTGGCGCAAGAACCCTGACCGATGAACCAAACTCCAAAAGATCTTCCGCTAAGAGTTCTTCATCCATGTAGTTGAGTTCTATGACTGAATCAGCTCCTGCTGCTTTTTGGAAAAAATTGACTGCTTCCGATTCGCTATCAATTTCAATTCTTGCTACCTGAGAATTCACGAATTCCACCAGTGATTGCTCTGCTTGCGCAATTTCGCCTGTTGTCGGAGCAATGAAGTTCTCTTCGAGAATTTCTACCCTTGAGTAAATACGCCGCAACAGGAAATTCTTTGCGGACTTGGTTCCCGTTTCCTGGCCTAAAAGCACCCACTGGCCCTCGAGGTTTCTTAGTTTCCAAGGACGAATGACTCTGGTCTTTTGAGTCCCGTCAGACTTTCTGTAGTCAAAACGAACCAATCGGAAATCCACTACCGCCTCGGTTAACGGTTTGAAAGCGGCATGCTGTGCCAACAGTCTTGGTGAGAACACATCGAGCTCGGTCTCTAGATCCACCAAACCGAGAGCTTTCAGGCGAGTAATCCCTTGCCTTGCTGCTGCGGAAAGTGACTGGGCGTTCCACGCTTTAGCCGCTAGTTCAAGTAGCTGAAACTTTTTTGGGCTCAAGTTGATCTGTGTTGGCCACTGGAAGCTACCCCGAGGCAATCTGTAGCGAGATTCATTCACCTCGTCCATGAATTCATCGATGCCAAGTGTTTCAATCATTACGCCGGCTTCACGAAGCGAGGCTTTGTCTCGCTCGAATTGCTTATCTAGGCCTGCGCCCGAGGATGACTCCGCGTAGCCAGGCACTGCTTGAAAGATTTGTTCTTTGGTTAGACCTAGGTTTCCCGCAGCCAAAAGGGCACAGGTCAGAGTAAAGAGCCTCTCCTCTTTACTCTGAGCCAATTGCTATTCCTTACCTAGGATGTCGATGACGAAAATCAGTGTTGAGTTCGGTCCGATTGCTCCGGATCCTGCCTCTCCATAGCCGAGTTCTGGTGGAATCACGGCGATGATTTGAGAACCAACCTTCGCACCTTCAACAGCCTTCACGAAACCTTCAATCAATCCTGTGCTTGAGATTTCGAATGACGCTGGAGAGCCAGAAGACCAAGACTCGTCAAACTGAGTGCCATCCCATGTCCAGCCGGCATAGTGCATTACAACTACGTCACCAATCTGAATTTCTTCTCCGCGACCCTCGATTGTTACCGAGCGCTTGAATTCAGTCGGTGCATCGGTCTTTAGAATTTGAATTCCAGGTTGACCGGTTGCTGGGTCCAGGACAACTGTTGGAAATCCTGCCTCTGCGGCTTTTGACTCGCCGTTTGCGCGAGGAAGGTAAGCGTCAACTACATCGAAGACGAAAACCAATGCATCATTCTCACCAATTCCAAGCGATGGAATTCCTTGATTATTGTGAGCAGCATCTGCTCCCATGAGAACTGCAACGCGCGAACCAACACTCATTCCCACCAAAGCTGAGCAGTAGTCAGGGTTGGTATTAGCAATCAAGTCCTGGGTAACGACATTCTCGGTGCCAAATTCACTGGCCTGGAGTTTTTCTCCGTTCGCCGCGTTGTAAACCGAGAAATGCATCGCAACTTTTTGATTTCCAATCAGCTTGCCGCCAGTACCGGCGATTACTTCCTTTGACTGGATCCCCTGAGCTTCAAGAGGAGTTGGGAAAGTAACTTCTGGTTCTACTCCAAGCTCACCTTCTACCTTTACCTGATCAACCGCCGAACCAGCGCCGGAAGCTTCGCAGCTGGCCGATAGTCCATCGCTGAGAAGTGCGTAGCCGGTTAGCTCTGCTTGAGTTGGGGAAGCACATCCGGTGAGTAGCAATGCCGCAGCGGAAATGGTTGCAAAGGATTTACGCAAATTTTCTCTCTTTGTTTGACTTGGGCTAATTTACTTGTTTGAAGCTTGATTAGTGACTTTGCGGACGGTTTTTCTAAGCTTCTTCTCACTTACCGAGCGCTCCCCCAGTGAACCTGGGTTCCAAATCTCCATGTCATCGTCTGAGTACTCGGTCTTTGAGGCTCTTCTGGCTTTAAAGACCGGTAAAACCGTGTCCGGAGCCAGTCTCCGCGCCATGACTAAGAATGCGGTGTGGCCTATCATTCGATGCTCAGGTCTGACTGCTAAGCCCTCGATGTGCCAGGGGCGAACCAATGTTTCCCAAGATTGCGGATCGGTGAATCCGCCTTGGGTTCTTATCTCTTCCACTGTTCTCGAAAGTTGAGTAACAGTTGCCACGTAGCAAACCAATACTCCGCCAGGTCGAAGTGCTTGCGCAGAAACTTCGATGCATTCCCAGGGTGCCAGCATGTCTAGAACAATGCGATCAACACTGCCCTGCTTGCACACCTGTGGAAGACGATCCTGCAGATCGCCAATTTCGACACTCCAGTTTTTAGGCTCCGCACCAAGGTGAATCTTTACGTTTGCCTGGGCAATTTGCGCAAACTCCTCTCGTCTCTCGAAGGAGTAAAGATGCCCACGATCCCCAATCGCACGCAGTAGATAACTCGAGAGTGCTCCAGAACCCACTCCGGCCTCCACAACCTTCGCACCGGGGTATATGTCAGCCTCCACAATTATTTGGGCTGCATCCTTTGGGTAGATAATCGCTGCGCCGCGCGGCATAGAAAGCACGTAGTCCGTAAGCAATGGTTTGAGTGCCAAATACTGGGCACCCTTGTCGGATCCGATGACGCTGCCTTCGGGTTTGCCGATTATTTCGTCGTGCAGAATGTCGCCCTTATGGGTACCAAATCGACCACCGGGATAAAGCGTGATCGTGTTTAGTCTCCCCTTGGGCCCGGTTAGTTGGACCCGGTCGCCCGCTCTGAATATTTCATCCACGATTTGTGACCCTCAGTTCGACCAATTTCTGCAGATTGAACCCCTCCAGGGTCTCAATCAAAATTCTGCCGTCTCGACTTGGAATCGGAACCATGCTCGGGATTCCGATTGCGAATGTTCCCGCAGATTCGGCAGAGGTTAGCCCGGTGTGCGAATCTTCTAAAGCGATGCAGTGCTCCGGTAAAACTTCTAGAAGTTCTGCTGCCCTCAGGTAGGGCTCCGGGTGAGGTTTCCCCATGGTGACATCGTCGCCTGCAACAACCACATCGAAAGCCTGAAAGGGAACCTGATCGACTACCGCAAGCGCCATTCGACGCATTGACATAGTCACTAGTGCAGTCTTCACTCCAGCTTGCTTGAGTTCTATTAGTAGTTCTAGTGCACCTGGCCTCCAGTGCAGTTTCTCTCTCAACTGCTCGACCACCTCGTTAGTGAGCCGGTCAATGATCTGCTCAATGGAGAGATCCCTAATGTCCAGTGATTCTTTGATAATTGCTGAGGAGTCGTAAAGACTCTTGCCAACTAACTCCAGGCCTTGCTCGTGACCCCACTGGGAACCTCGCTCGCTAGCGAGCCGTTCCTGACTGAGCATCCAGTAGGGCTCGGAGTCAATTAGGGTGCCGTCCATGTCCCAAAGGACAGCGGCGGGGAATTGATTTGGCATTAGAGCAAGTCTACAAGCGCGGGTAGCCTAGAGTTTTTGTATCAATTCGGAGGATTAATGCTTACAGGCAGACTGCTTTTCGTGGCTTTTGAGGGCTGGAACGATGCCACCGAGGCCGCAAGTGGTGCATTGAAAGCAATCGCCGAAGAGCTGGATGTAGAGACGCTGGCTGCAGTCGACCCAGAAGACTATTACGACTTCCAATTCTCTCGACCAATGCTTGAATTCGATGAGGATGGTAACCGTATTCTCAGTTGGCCTGGAGCAGAATTTCTGCACGGCTCGGCATCGACCATTGACGAAAAACCCCAGCTCGACAACATCTATCTGCTAATTGGAACCGAGCCTTCTAGGAGATGGCTTAGCTTCACGGCGGAAATTGTTGAGATGGCGCAGGATCGAGAAATAGATGCAGTGATTTTCCTTGGCTCAATGCTCGCTGATGTTCCCCACACTCGCCCGATTCCGATTTTCCGTTCCAGCACTAATGCCAAGATGCAAGAGCTTTTCGATATTGAGCCATCCAGATATGAAGGCCCGGTTGGCATTCTCACTGTTCTTTCTCAGGCTCTGGAAGCTGAAGGAATTCCGACGGTGAGTCTTTGGGCTTCGGTCCCCCACTACGTTCACAACACGACTAGCCCCAAAGCCGCACTCTCGCTGATTGCGGAACTAGAGCGCATCTCTGGCTACAGCTTCAATACCACCAAGTTGGCGGAGCAAGCTTTCGAGTGGGAACGTTCGATTGATGAAATTGCAGAGGCCGATGAAGAGATGGCTTCTTACGTTTCCTCGCTTGAAAAAACACGCGATGAGCTCGATGCCGAACAGGCATCAGGAGATGCACTCGCTAGAGAGTTTGAAAAGTATTTGAACGAAAGACCGGAAGCTGGGTCAGATGGCCCCAAGGGCCAAGCCTAGGAGTAAGAGACTTCCGACACCAACGCGCCAAATTACGAATGGCATGAACGAACCCTTGGTTAGGTAACGGAGCAACCACGCGATAACCGCGTAACCGGACATGAACGCAACCACTGTTGCAATCGCAGTAGCAACAACGAGATCGTTTGGTAGGTCCTGATAGGCCCCAATGAATTGATACAGGCCTGAAGCCACTACAGCTGGGATTGCGAGTAAGAAGCTATAGCGAGCAGCCGCTTCTCGGGTAAAGCCCAACAGCAACCCTGCGGTGATGCTGCCTCCAGATCTCGAAACTCCGGGAATCAATGCGAGTGCTTGTCCGATTCCGAAGATCAATCCAGACCTAAAGTCCAGCTCCGTGATGGCCTTCTGTTTTTTCCCGATTCTGTCGGCGACCCCAAGGATGATTCCAAACACAATTAGGGTGATGCCAATTACCCAAAGTTGTCTGACGTCATTCTCAATGAAATCCTCAAAACTGATTCCAAGAATTACTACCGGGAGTGTTCCAATCACAATCAGCCAACCCAACCGTGACTCACTGGATTGTCTTGACCAGTTCTTGAAACCGTCTGAGAAAAATGCCTTCGCAATTTCAAAAATAGATTTTGCAAAGTAAAGCAAAACCGCTAGCTCTGTGCCCAACTGAATAGTTGCAATGAATGCGGTCAACTCGGGCTTGGTCATTTCTGACAATCCCATGAGTTCCTGGGCTATTTGGACGTGAGCACTAGATGAAATCGGCAAGAATTCAGTCAGCCCTTGAATTAAACCGAGCAGGATTGCCTCAAACGGGCTCATTCATCCTCTGCGATTTCAATAGGAAGGTATTCGTCATAGGCTGCTGAAAGAGCTTCCTCGTAGCCCAAAAAAGCTTCCTCCACGGCGAAATAAGCTCGTTCAACGCTTTGGTCATCGCCTGCACGCTTGGTCGCTGCGGCATCGAGGTGCCTCTCAAGTGCAAGCTTTAGTTTGTCTAGAGCCACTCTCGGATCTTCGTGCATGTTCCCAACCTACCGCCCAAAAACAGGGCTAACAAGCAGGCACGGCGTCTTGTAGAATGTTGAGGCACTCCAAACCACTGCTTAGGCAAAGGTTTGAATTTAAGTCCGGGTGGCGGAATGGCAGACGCGCTAGCTTGAGGTGCTAGTCCTCATTACGAGGGTAGGGGTTCAAGTCCCCTTTCGGACACAAAGAGTTCCCGATCGGATCTAATTTGAATTCAGTTACCAAACTCGGACTGCTTAGGCACGGCCAAACCGACTGGAATATCGACCTCCGCCTTCAGGGCACAGCTGACATTCCTCTCAACTCAGAGGGCATTGCGCAAATCCAAAAGGCGGCGGCCGCACTGAAAAATCACAGCTGGGATTTAATTCTCACCAGCCCGCTCAGTCGCGCTCGTCACAGTGCAGAAATAGTTGCTCAGGAACTTGGCTTTTCGGAAGTTCAGATTGACGACGGTTTACTCGAGCGATCTTTCGGAATTGGTGAGGGGCTTACCTACGAACAGTGGCAGGCGCAGTTCTCTGGACTGGATCAAATACCAGGCGCTGAGTCCATGGCCTCAGTTGCCAAGCGAGCTGAGAAACTTCTTGAAGATACTCTCAATAGATTTTCTGGAAGGTCGGTTCTAGCCGTTTCGCACGGCGCTTTCATCAGGGCCGTTGTTACCCATGTTTCTCAAGGGACCTATCCCCCCAAAGGCGAGCGACTGTCGAACGCTTCGCTACACGTCTTTCAGCATCAGGGGGCATGGACCCTGGAGGCTTGGGCGCCAGACCCGCTGGTGTAAAAAAGCTCCAAAAAAGAGCCGAGAGCTAGAATTGCTCGTCCCGCAAATCCCCCGGAGGAAACATTCTCAGCATTGCGATTTTCACCGACATGCACCCAATGTCGCTGGGTGGAGCACAATCCTCGATTTTGCTTCAAAGAAAATACTTGGCGAAGAATCAGGTCCGGGCAACCGTCTTCTCAGGAGCATCTGCGAGCGCTAGGCCCGATCCGGACTTCATTGTTCTTCCTTCTATCCCGCTTACATTCGATCGTGAATACTCTCTGGTTCTGAATTTCAAAAAAGCAATCGCACAATGCGAGGCGGTTTTTCGTGAACGCAAGTTCGATCTAGTTCACGTTCAAGGAGATTTTTGGGGCGCAAGCCTGGGTTGTTTGATGGCTAGGAAGTACAACCTACCTTTAGTAATCACAAGTCACACCAATATTGAATTTGGAATCAGCAAGGCAATCGGCAAGCCGTTGGCGGATTTAGTCATCCGCTTCATGAGCTGGTCGCTCCTAAGAATTATGGGCGACTCTAAATCCAAAGCGACGACTTCCAACGGCTGGAAGTATCTAGCCCAAGTTCATACCTATGCAGATTTGAGCCTTGCCCCATCTAAACACTTTGCTGCAGCCCTCAATGAGGGTGGAGTGACTAACGAAATCAAGGTTTTGCCAACTGGTGTTGACGACGAAGAAATTCAAGAAGTTACTAAGCCAGTGCGCAAATCTGGCTCGCAGGCAAAACTCATTTGGGCTGGAAGACTTCTGACCGAAAAACGAATTCTTCCAGCGCTTGAGGCCTTCGCTCAAGCAGAAACGAATTCAACACTTGTGGTCTACGGTTCAGGACCATTAGAAAAACTAGCCCGTGCTTTTGTCCGAGGTAGAGGGCTAACCTCGAGAGTTAGCTTTGTTGGCAGAGTTTCACACCAAGAGATGCTCCAGGCATTCGCTGACGCTGATGCGCTGTTGCAAACCTCCATGGGATTCGAGACCCAAGGGCTTACTGTTTTTGAGTCCCTAGCGGTTGGGACCCCGGTAATTCTGTGCGATTCAAACATCGCCGGAGAATTACCTGGTGGACACCACTGGCTGGACGAGACCGGCACAGTATCCGGTCTAGCGGAGACCATTGATGTTGCCGTTCGAGAGATCGAGTCGGCTAATCAGGAAGCGGGATTGTTTACTGCCGCAACTGAGTTGCTGCAGAGCACATTCACGGCCAAGGCGATTGACTATTACAAGACTTTGATCGCTACTCGGACTTCGTAAAGTTCTCGATTAACTCAGCAACTCGGGCCGGTGCCTCGTAGTGCAGCAAGTGTCCAATTCCAGGAACAATTTCAAGTGTCGAATTTTCCAGATCCGCGTCCAGGTGAAGCTGGCCCTCGAGCGGAGCGATTAGGTCCCTATCCCCCGCAATAAGCAGCGTTGGCACTTGGATTTTTCTTGCAAAGTCTCTGACAGAAGATTTGGCCGCCGACCAAAAACCCGTTTCTACCACTTCATCATTCTGATAATTCGAGAAGTGACTCTGGTGTTGATTGTGGATCCAAGCCCTTAGCCTGCGGTCACTTGTGGTTGCCATAGCGATGGACATGATTTGGACAACCAGGCTTGATCTCATAAGAAACGAGCCGAATCCTCCAAGCCGCTTAGTGAATTTATAGAAGACTCTGGCAACAGAGTTGCCCAGATCCTGTTGCTCTAGCGATCTTGTTGAGATAGGTGCAATAAGGCAAAGTCTTTCAACTCGAAGCCCCGTATCGATCGCCCGACTGCAAACCAGTGTCCCGAAGGAATGGCCAATCAGCACCACTGGACGTTGAATCTGTTCAGTGAGATCGATTAGCCACTTGGCATAGGAGTCGAGATCTGAGCTGGGAAGCGCTGGTGACTTTCCATAGCCTGGCAGATCGGGAATTATCACCTCAAAGCTTTTAAGCCCAGCTGCTATTGCTGCGAGTCCGTGGTGATCACCTCGAAAACCATGGATCATCAGATAGACCATGTCATCCGACTCACCCGGGATTCTCCAAGCAGCGGTGCCTCTGATGTCAAGGCGCTTCCAGTTCTCGACAGCGCTTTCAAACAGTCGCTGTGGAGAAGTTTCAATCGCTGGCACCAAACCAGTCTAAATCTGGATTCAAAAGATAGTCTTTGGCAAGGAGTGAACTTGTTGGATTTTGATTTCGAGCCTGATTTCCCCGCGTGGGCAAGACGACTTTGCGTCTTTGATTTGGAAACTACTGGACTAAACCTTTCAACCTCGAGAATTGTCACCGCTTGTGTCGCTGTTATTGATGCAAGCGGTGAATTGGAGGAGGCAGCGCTAGAGGTGCTAATAAATCCAGGCATCGAGATACCTGCCGAAGCGGCAGCTGTGCATGGGGTGACAACAGAGAAAGCTAGAGCCGAAGGTATAGATCCGGAGGTGGGCGTCACCCAAATCATTTCGGCGTTGACCAAAGCTTTAGATTCGGGAGCTCCCCTGCTCGCGTTCAACGCCCCATACGACTTCACAATCCTGATGAACGAAGCTAACCGATATGGTTTGCAGGCCTTTGAACCAAACCCGGTGATCGATCCATTGGTTCTGGACCGCAAAGTGAACAAGTTCCGCAAGGGCAAACGAAACCTGACGGTGCTCTGTGCGGATTTCGGAGTGAAACTACTTGACGCTCACAACTCCACTGCAGATGCAATCGCCGCAGGAAGATTGGGCCAGGCATTAGCCAGGAAGTATCCAGAGTTGAATATGCCAGCAGATGAACTTCATAGCCTGCAAAAAAAATGGAGTGACGAGCAGTCCTTAGATTTTGCGAAGTTTATGAAGTCTCAGCGACCGGATTTCGAACCGGAGCTGGGATGGCCGCTGAAAGTTACTTGAAGTTCTTGAAACGCTCGTTGAAGCGCTCTACGCGACCAGCGGAGTCCATGATTCTCTGCTTACCGGTGTAGAAAGGGTGAGAAGCAGAGCTGATTTCCACGTCATAAACCGGGTAGGTGTTGCCGTCTTCCCACTCAATGGTCTTGTCGCTGGTGATAGTTGCGCGGGTCAAGAATGCGACACCTGAAGCCAGGTCGCGGAAAACGATTGGCGCGTAGTTTGGGTGGATGTCAGCCTTCATGATTTCCTTTGTGGGGTGAAATTTCTGGCGCTATCGCGCCGACGCAAAACTCTAACAGAAAAAAAGCCCGAAATCTAGGCTGCCCTGGCGCTAAACCGGCCCTGATTGACCTCGATCTTGAGGTTGAAATCAAATGCCTCCGAGACTGTTTCCGAGGTAATCGTGCTGTATAGCTCGCCCTGGGCCATGGCTTTACCGTTTTTTAGGATCAGTGCGTGGGTGAAACCGGCTGGAATTTCCTCTAAATGATGGGTGACCATGGCCATTGCGGGGGCCTGGGCCGAGGCGGCATATCCCCCGAGAAGTCCAATTGTTAGTTCCCGAGAGGCTAGATCCAGGCTCGCCACCGGCTCATCGAGCAGCAATAGCTCGGGGTCAGTCATAATCGAGCGGGCTATTTGAGCCCTCTTTCGCTCTCCATCGCTTAGTGTTCCAAAAGGGCGGTCGGCATAGTCGGAGAGCTTCCATTCGGAGAGCACCCGTCTAGCCCTTCGTTCGTCGATGCTGTCGTAGGTTTCTTTCCAGCGGCCAACGATGCCGTAGCTGGCGGTCATAACCGCGTTGAGCACGGTTTCGCTGTTTGGGATTTGGTAGACCATCGCACTCGAGGCGAAGCCGATTCTCGTCCTTAGTTCAAAAACATCGACCTGACCCAGCTGCTGACCAAGAATTCTCGCGCTTCCCGAAGATGGGTGAATCTGGGCCGCTGCCACTTTCAGAAAGGTTGTCTTGCCGGCACCGTTTGCCCCGATGATTACCCAACGCTCATTGGATTGGGCTTTGAAATTTATGGAGTCGAGAATCGATCTGCCGGAGCGAACGACGCTCACGTTCTCAAAATCAATTACTTCCGACATCCCACAAAGCTTATCTAGGCGAGTGCTCCGCGGTAGACCTCTAGGGTCCGCGTGGCGATGGATTCCCAACTGAACTGCTCGACGGCTCGCTTGCGACCCAGCTCGCCTGCCAATTTCAGGTTGGGGGCATCCAGGGCGGCATACAAAGTGTTTGCCCAATCCGAGACGAATTTCTTTGCATCAACTGGCGTGCCACTGCCATCTTGAACTTGTTCGATTGGCACCAGCCAGCCGGTCTCGCCGTTGACCACAACTTCTGGAATTCCGCCTGTGGCAGTGCCAATAACTGGCGCTCCACAAGCCATTGCCTCGAGATTGACAATCCCTAGTGGTTCATAGATCGAAGGACAGGCAAAGAGCGTTGCCTGGGTCAAAATTGCCGAAAGCTTGGCGACCGGAAGGTGTTCTGGGATCCAGACCACGCCCTTGCGAGTCTTGGAAAGCTCTTCCACTAAGCCTTCTACTTCAGCTCTAATTTCGGGGGTATCGGGCGCTCCAGCGCAAAGAATTAGTTGCACATCCGCTGGAAGCTCCTTGGCGGCGCGAAGGAAATATGGCAATCCTTTCTGCCTGGTAATCCTTCCCACGAAGACAACTGATCTGGCATCCGGGTCAATCCCCAGTTCCAACAGGGCATCGTTGTCAATTCTTGGTTGCCACTTTTGCGAGTCAATTCCGTTGTAGACGACTTCGACCTTGTTCGGGTCCAGTTGCGGGTAAGCACGCAGGATGTCCTCGCGCATTCCATTTGATACCGCAATCACCTTGGCGGCGGCCTCATAGGCGGTTTTTTCAATGTAACTAGAAACTCGATAGCCGCCTCCGAGCTGCTCGGCCTTCCAAGGTCTCAGCGGTTCGAGGCTATGGGCCGTAATGATGTGAGGAATTCCATGTAGCAGTGACGCTAGGTGGCCCGCAAAGTTCGCATACCAGGTGTGGGAATGCACTATGTCACCTTGCAGGTGTTGCACCATCGCCAGGTTCACACCCAGGGTCTGAATCGCGGCATTGGTGTCTTGATAAACCCCTGGTACTGGGTAACCCAGAGTTCCAGGCTCGTTTACAGGCTCTCCAAATGCGTGGACCCGGGCATCGATTTGAGTTCTGAGGACCTTGACCAGTTCGGTGATGTGAACACCAGCGCCACCGTAAATGTTCGGCGGATACTCTTTTGTAACAAAATCCACACGCATATCGAAATGCTAGTGTGCTGAATCAAATTTAGGCATAACATTTCGCTATGGGACGTACGAGCGTATTCGGCATAGTCCTCGCTGGAGGCGAGGGCAAGCGGTTAATGCCGCTCACTGCAGACCGCGCCAAGCCTGCGGTCCCATTCGGCGGTAGCTACAGACTGAT
>JBEEIU010000099.1:0-10226 GCA_041169705.1 Actinomycetota bacterium | reverse complement strand
CTCTTTGAGCTTCGGGAGTCTTTCAGTGATTCCCTTGAGGTCGCCCATGCCATCGCCATTGCCATCCGCAAAGGAACGGGGGTAAATCTGGTAAATAACTGCGGAGCGCCACCATTCGTGGCCCTTGACTGGGTTAGCTGTAAAAATTTCAGACATGCGCAAAAGAATAGAACCTTTTGTTACGCCTTGTTCTGTAAATCGATGAAATTTGTAAACGTTTTCCGCCTAGGGAATCGAATATTCAAGGCCCGCGAATAACTTAATAATTTCGTTATCAAAGTGGACAATTTACATATTTTTTACATATATTGCTGGTTTATCTTTTAGAGGCGCTCCTACAAATGGACGCATAAATCAAACATGGAGAACTAATGAATTCAAAGAAGATAGTTAGTCTCGCAGCTGCTTTAGGTGTTGTGGCCTCATCATTGCTTGGCGCAACTCCAGCAATGGCTGAAGACAAAGTCATCACCGTATGGGCGGATGAGACCCGTGGTCCAGCTCTTTCCAAGGCACTTGGAAGTCTTGCTGACCAAACCGAAGGCGAGTGGGCAACTGGATACAAGATCAAGGTTGTTTCTTACTCAAGCTTCGACGCTCTAAAAGAGGCGCTAGACAAGGCGACAGCAAACACTGGCCCTGACGTAGTAATTGGTGCAAATGACTGGGTAGCTACCGGTGTGAAGAATGGCAAGGTTGCCCCTCTCACCCTTCCAGCGTCTGTGCGCGCGAATTACACCGCAGGAGCGCTTACTGACCTTAGCTACCAAGGAAAGCTTTACGGTATTCCAATTTCCATGAACAACACCGCAATGTTGGTAAATACCAAACTAACTGGCGGCAAGAAGCCAGCAACATTTGCTGAGATGGTTGACTTCTACACCAAGAACAAGACCTCAAAGAAGCTAAGTGCGGGTCTCTGTGTAGCGGGTGGTGGAATGTCCTTTGGTGCAATTGGAGTTCTCAATGCACTTGGAGGCGCGCCTTATGCAACTGACTCAAAGGGTGCAGTTCTAACAACCAAGGATCCAATCGACGTGACTGCGATGACAGCAAACGTCAAGAAGTACCTACTAGACAGCAAGGGCAAGTCAACTGGATTCTTCCCAGCAGACAGCACTGGTTGCAAGGATAACTTCCTGGCTGGCAAGGTTCCTTACGCTGTCATCGGTAACTGGGAGTGGAAGGACTACGTAGCCAAGGGCTTCAACATGAACAACCTTGTCTCCGTACCAGGCATGACCAAGACAACTTTTGGTAAGTCATTTGCCAGCGTTTCTGGTGCGATGCTGACCACCTATGCAGAAACTAATGGCAATGCCACTGGTGCGAAGTCGTTCTTGAACAACTTCTTTGGCTCTGCAACTGGTGTCGTCTTGTACGCACGTCACGAGCAGCGTCCACCAGCCCACAAGGCCGCTTCTGGCGCCGTATCAGACGGAGCTAAGGCATTCTCCAGGACCGGTAACCAGGCAGGAATGCCACAGATCGGTGACATCCTTGGAAACTCAGCCGGAGGAAAGAACTTCTGGGACGCACTTCCTGCTTACTGGACTGCAGTTCTAATCGAAGGCAAGGATGTTGCAGCAGAAACCAAGAAGCTGAACACCCTATTCAAGAAGAACGTTGCCGAAGGCAGCAAGTCTCTAAAGTAAAGGGCTAGTTGTTTTGGTGTGCTGTCTATAAACGGCAGCACACCAAAACACTTCTTGGAAAACACATGAATCTAGTTAGCGGAAGACCCCTAGCGGTAATTGCGAAAGTAATCTTCGTTTCGATAGCTCTCGCAATTCTTGGGCTACTGGCCATCAGCGCATTCACAGCGGGGGAAATTGCAATTGCTGCGTTTCTTGCCTTGAGCATGATTGCAATTGCTTGGGTTTATTTCACTAATGTCTCGGTACCTCTGAAATTCTTTTTGCCCGGAATCATTTTTCTAATTGGTTTTGTGGTTGTACCAATCCTGTACACCATCGTTATGTCCGGTTTCCAGTATCGAACCGGAAACTATATTTCCAAGCCTGAGGCCCTCGAAAGAGTACAAGCTCTTGGCGTTGTCCAAGATGAATCAATGACCACATACGACGTAACTGTCGGACGCTTGGAAAACGGAGAGTTAGCTCTTCTCGCAACGGACTACTTGGCCGGCACCTACTTCATATCTGATAGTGATTCCAAGGTAGAAATTGCAAGCACAGATGTTGAACTAAATGAGTTCGAAGTCGCAGTATCCGCACCAGGATTTGAAGCTCTTCCTCCTGATGAGTTAGCTGCTATGGATTCAGAATTATCAAGCCTTCGTTTTTATTCGGAGGACAGCTACTACTTAGTTCTTGAAGGATTTGAAGTAGCCTCGCTGTATACCCAGGTCTTAGAGTACGACGCTGCTAGTGATTCTTTGACGAACATTCAAACAGGTGATGTTTTCAAAGATAACGGGCGGGGCAATTACGCCAACATAAACAATTCCGAAGATGTCCTGATCCCTGGCTGGCGCGCGCCAATCTGGTTTGAGAACTACGCCAAACTTTTTTCAGACCCAAAGGTTAGAGAACCTTTGGTTGCGGTATTTATATGGACGGTCACATTTGCATTTTTGACCGTGCTGACCCAATTCGCATTCGGATTACTTTTGGCCCTGGCACTTAATAAGGCAATTCGAGGCAGACGCATTTATCGAATAATCCTCATACTTCCTTATGCAATCCCGAGCATCATGAGCATTTTGGTCTGGGCCGGAATGTTCAATACCGAGTTCGGTGCCATTAACGCTTTGCTTGGCCAGCAAATTGCCTGGTTCTTGGATCCAAACTTTGCCAGGGCGGCAGTGATTGTTGTCAACCTGTGGCTTGGGTTTCCATACTTCTATTTGGTCTCCAGCGGCTCATTGCAGGCAATCCCTGCTGATTACTCCGAGGCTGCTGCCATCGATGGAGCGAGCCCCAGGCAGATTTTTTGGCAGATTACGCTACCTCTGCTCCTCAAGATTCTGACTCCTTTACTTATCGCCTCGTTTGCATTCAATTTCAATAATTTCAACCTGATTTATTTGCTTACCGGGGGTGGACCTAGAGCAACCCTTGACGGTGAGATAGCCGGGGCCACGGACATCCTGATTAGCTACACCTACCAAATTGCATTCGGTTCGAATGTTCAAGATTTAGGGCTCGCAAGCGCTATATCAGTAGTCATCTTTGTAATTGTCGCTGCGATTTCTCTATATGGCGTCAAGAAATCAAAAGTATTGGATGAGTTCGTATGACCAAGTGGCTGAGAGATAACTTGTGGCGCCACGCAGTTGCCCTGGGCGCTGTTGGATTTGCCCTTTTCCCAATTTATATGGTTGTGATTTCTTCTTTGAATCCAACCGGAAGCCTGCAGGTTACGTCCTTCGTGCCCAACGAGATCTCATTTATCAACTACACGCAACTTTTCACCGATCCCACAATTCCATTTATGACCTGGATGTGGAATTCCCTTTACATCGCCGGACTCGTCTCAATCGTTTCTGTGATAATCGGAGCGGCATCAGCCTTTGCATTTAGCCGCCTGAGATTCAAAGGTAAAAAGCTGGGTTTGCAGACTCTGTTGTTGGTACAGATGTTCCCCGCCATTCTTGCGCTGGCTGCTGTATTTGTGATTATGGAGCGCGTTTACAATTTCGCTCCTGAGATTGGACTTGGAACGCAAGCTGGTTTGATGCTCGTGTACCTCGGTGGTTCCATGGGAGTAAACATCTGGCTGCTGAAGGGATTCGTTGACTCGATTCCGTTAGAACTCGATGAGGCAGCCAAAATCGACGGCGCATCTCCCATGCAGATTTATTGGCAGATCTTTATTCCACTTGCAGCACCAGTGCTAGCCGTTGTTACGCTGCTGACCTTCATAGGAACTTTCAATGAGTACATCTTGGCCAGGCTTTTCTTGGTTGAAATGGAAACCAGAACAGTTGCCGTTGGTCTTCAGCAATTTATTGGTGGGCAATTCTCTACAAACTGGGGAGCTTTTGCTGCAGGTTCCATAATTGCTTCAATTCCAATCGTTGTTATTTTCTTGTCGCTACAGAAGTACATCGTTGCGGGATTAACTGCTGGATCTGTGAAGGGTTAAATTTGGCAAGCATGGCGCTGCTTCCCCACCATGATGGCTCACCTCTGTATGTCGCAAATCAAAGACCTGCGCTGGGCGAAAAAGTCAAAGTCAAAATCAGAATCCACGCGAGCCTCGGCAGTGTAAAGCGGGTACTACTTCGCAACAGCGATTCTGGCGAAGCTTTTTTCTCGAAGCCTTTTGTTTCTTCCGTGAAAAAGGGAAAGTGGACCTGGTACGAGGGCATTGTTGTAATGCACAACCCTGATGTTCATTACCGGTTCTTTATTGAACTCACCGGGGGCCTATGTTACTGGTACAACGCGACTGGTTTACACGAACTTGATCAACCTGACCGCGACGATTTCAATATCAATGTTTATAGCAATGCTCCGAAGTGGACGACGAATGCTGTGATGTATCAGATTTTTCCAGACCGTTTTGCCAAGAGCAGTCATGCAGCCAGACACCGGACTCCAGATTGGGCGATAGCCAAAACATGGGACGCTGAAGTCCAAGGGACGGGGCCTGGCGTCTCCGAGCAATTCTTTGGCGGAGACCTTCTGGGAGCAGCTGAGCACTTGGACCATTTGAAGAAAATCGGCGCGAATGTGCTTTACATGACTCCTATATTTCCTGCGCAATCAAACCACCGTTATGACTCTAAGAACTTCGACCAAGTTGATCCATTGCTAGGGGGAGACGAAGCCCTGATTGCGTTGGTGAAGAAATGTCATGCCCTTGGCATCAAAGTGATGGGCGATCTGACAGCTAATCACTCGGGAAACGCACACGAATGGTTCTTGAAGGCTTACAAAAATCCCTCAGCCAAAGAGAGCGAGTTCTATTACTTCTCGGAGGGCAACAAAAAGTATGAAAGCTGGTGGGGTGTTCCCTCGCTACCGAAACTAAATTGGAATTCAAAAGAGCTGCGAAAAAGGTTTATCGAAGGCAGAAAATCTGTAGTTGCTAAGTGGCTTCAAAAGCCTTATGAACTTGACGGTTGGCGTATTGATGTTGCAAACATGACCGGATGGATTCACGGCGACAACATGAATAAAGAAGTCGGTCAGATAATTAGAAAAACTGTTCAGGATGCCAACCCAGATGCATTCCTAATTGGAGAGGCAACATCGGACGCTGCGCATCTCTTTTCAGGGGATGGGTATATGGGCGCGATGACATATGCAAATTTCACTCGTCCGCTCTGGCGTTGGCTTTGGAATCCCAAGGAGACTAGGGACGAAAGCCAGGTTGGACTAGGTCGTAGAGGCATTTCAGCCAAAGACTTCACTGAGCTTCACGCTAGGTTTGCGGGAACATTCCCATGGCATATGCGTGCAAACAATCTAAATGCGCTTGATACCCATGACACCGGCAGATTCAAGACATTTGCAATTCCCGGCGCACAGAAAGTTGCAGCTGGAATGCAATTCACTTTCCCCGGAATTCCTCTCATTTTCGCCGGGGACGAATTTGGCCTCGATGGATACAACGGTGAAAGTTCCAGAACGCCAATTCCATGGAATGGTGAGCGCAAGTTCGACTCATCCATGCTTGAGGTCTATGCCCAGCTTGGCCGAATTAGAAAGTCATCCAAGGCTTTGAAGCAGGGTTCGTTGCGCTGGATATATGCATCTGATGAAGCCTTGGTCTATGCCAGAGAGATAAAAACAGAGACCATTCTTGTGCTCGCCACCCGAGGCAACAGTGGTCGAATCCAATTCCCGGTCGACTCTGTTTCTGACACTAGGAAGGCCGAGAATCTCTTTGGCGGAGGGCAAATAAAGCGCTCTGGAGACCAGCTCATCCTCGAGGCGAAGGCCCTGGACTTGCAGATTTGGCGTTTGCCTAGCCCAGTTGGGTAGTGCTAATCTTGCCCGGTTGCCCTTTGGCGCATTGCCCCGATAGCTCAGTGGTAGAGCACTTCCATGGTAAGGAAGGGGTCGACAGTTCAATCCTGTCTCGGGGCTCGATCTACAGTGGGTCCACTCGCTGCAAATCGAGGCTGAGTAGCTCAGTTGGTTAGAGCGCACGACTCATAATCGTGAGGTCGCGGGATCGTGCCCCGCCTCAGCTACCAAATCCAATAGCCTTTACCCATGGTCAATCCCGAGATTCAAAGAAAGCGCTATCCGCGTACCTCTCCATACCTCGTTGGCAGGGAAAAAGTCAGGGAATTCGGCCGTGCTGTTTATGCCTCTCCAGAAAGCCTAGATCTCGAGGTTGCCAAGTCTCTGGGGCATTCGGATCTTGTAGCTCCTCCAACTTTTCCAGTAGTCATCCAAGAGCAGTCTCTGGCATTGGTAATCAATGACCCCGATGCTCAACTTGATTTCTCTAGAGTGGTGCACGGGGAACAGAGATTTCTTTATCAAAGACCAGTGCTCGCTGGAGACCTTCTGACAAGTGAACTTTCGGTAGCGAGCGTGAAGACTCTTGCTGGAAACCACATGGTTACCTTCGAGACAGAGATATTTGATGCCTCAAATCAATTGGTTTGCACCGCAATCTCGACTCTTGTTGTGAGGGGAGAGTGATGCAGCTTTCAGATTTGCAAATCGGCCAGGTGGTTGCCGAGAAGACCTATCAGTTAAACCGTGATTCCCTGGTTCGTTATGCCGGCGCATCGGGAGACTTTAATCCGATTCATTACCGTGATGACATTGCGCTAGCAGTTGGCTTACCCGGTGTTCTTGCACACGGAATGCTCACCATGGGACTTTCGGTTCAGCCCGTTGTCGAGTGGATCAAAGACTCGGCTCGAATTGTGGATTACGGAGTTCGCTTCACGAAGCCCGTGGTTGTTCCAGCAAATTCACCTGCTGTGGTTTCAGTAACTGCAACTATTGCTGCTATTGATCAAGAAAGTAGCAGGGCGAGAGTTGACCTGACTGCAATTTGCGCCGAGCAAACGGTTTTGGGCAAGGCTCAAGTTTGGGTGCAGTTTTGACCTCGGAACTAAGTAAGTCTCTAGCTGAACTCACAACCATGCGAGTCGGTGGCAAGCCAAAGAAAATCTTCAGCGCGACAACCACCCAAGAGCTTTATGAGACTGCCAAGCAACTTTGGCTTAGTGACGAACCTTGTTTTGTTTTGGGTGGAGGAAGCAACACTGTTTTCAGTGACGATGTTGAGAATCTAAACGTTCTACTGGTCAGTAATCGTGGCATTGAGGAAACCAGACAAGACGACAAGGTCTTACTCAAAGTGCAAGCTGGCGAGAACTGGGATCAGTTTGTTGCCTATTGCGTAGCCAAAGGTTACGCGGGGATTGAAGCAATGAGCGGCATTCCAGGATCTGTTGGTGCAACACCGGTTCAAAATGTTGGTGCCTATGGTCAAGAAGTTTCAGAGACCATTACCCGAATTGAGTTTTTAGATAAACAGACGCACGAGGTAAGAATTCTTTCCAATTCGGAGTTGGGTTTTTCCTATCGCGACAGCAAACTAAAGCACGGCCTTGAAGGCGTAATTGGTTGGGTGGAATTTGAGCTTCAAGATCTTGGAGGCCTAAGTGTGCCAATGGCTTCTGGTCAGATCACCAACCACCTAGACAAACCATATGGCTCTCAGCTTCCGCTGCAGCAGGTCAGAGACACCGTTATTGAACTTAGAAGCTCTAAGGGAATGGTCGTTTCAGATTCAGACCCCGACAGCGTCTCTTGCGGATCGTTCTTCACCAACCCGGTAGTTTCTCAAAGCAAATCACTCGAGTTTCCAATCGAGATGCTCAAGTGGGACATGAAAGATGGAACCGGCAACGTAAAACTCTCGGCAGGCTGGCTAATTGAAAATTCAGGAATTCCAAAGGGATTCAAACTCGCAGGCTCTAAAGCTGCGGTTTCAAATAAGCACGCTTTGGCGATTACGAATCGCGGTGGTGCAACAGGTCAGGAAATCATTGAACTTGCTCGATACATTCAGGAGCGGGTCGCGGCAACTTGGGGTGTAAATCTAGTTCCGGAACCAAACCTGATTGGTTTTTAGGCAAATAGTTTTTGCAGTCTCTGGATTCCCTCGAGTAGCTGATCATCACCGAGTGCGTAGCTCATTCTGATGTAACCAGAGGGACCGAATGCTTCACCTGGAACCACAGCAACTTCCGCAGTCTCCAAAATAAAATCTGCTAGCTCTAGCGAAGTGTGAATTTCCTTGCCACCCCAAGTTTTTCCGAGTAGACCCTTAACGTCTGTATAGACGTAGAAAGCACCCTTGGGGGTGGGTGTTACAAAACCTTTCACTTTATTCATCTCGGCAACCGCAACTTTTCTTCTGCGGTCAAATGCAGCGAGCATATGTGCAACCGGCTCTTGATCGCCGGTTAGTGCCGCGATTCCAGCAACCTGAGAAATGTTGGAAACATTCGAAGTCAAATGTGACTGCAAGTTTGCAGCCGCCTTCATGGCATCCTGAGGACCCACCATCCAACCCAGGCGCCAACCAGTCATGGCATAGGTCTTTGCTACTCCGTTCACCATGATGGTGCGGTCGGTGATTTCTGGAACCAGTTCGGTGAGCGAGTATGCCTTCAGACCGTCATAGGTGAGGTTTTGGTAAATCTCGTCGCTGATAACCCATAGCCCTGGCTTTGACTCAACCCAGCGCCCGATGGCCTCGATCTCTTCCTTGGTATAGACCGAGCCGGTTGGGTTCGATGGCGAGCACATCAAAAGCACTTTGGTCTTCGAGGTGTAGGCAGCCTCCAGTTGGTCAACGGTCACCTTGTAGTCCTGGTCAGCCCCTGCAAACACCTCGACCATGGTTCCGCCGGCCAACTTGATGGCCTCGGGATAGGTGGTCCAATAGGGGGAGGGCACGATGACCTCGTCACCGCGGTCCACTAGGACAGCAAATGCCTGGTAAACGGCCTGCTTTCCACCATTGGTAACCACAACCTGACCCGCAGTCACAGGTGTTCCGCTGTCGTGTTTGGTCTTTTCTGCAATCGCTTCGCGAAGTTCAGGGAGCCCAATGGCCTGGGTGTAGCGGTGGTTCTTGGGGTCTGCGGCCGCCTTGATTGCCGCCTCAACAATGTGCCCGGGGGTGGGAAAGTCAGGCTCCCCAGCCGCGTAGGAGATCACAGGCTTGCCTTCAGCCTTCAAAGCCTTGGCCTTGGCGTCTACTTTGAGGGTCGCGGACTCGGCAATCGCGGCAATTCTGGAGGAAATACGTGGCAGGGACATAGCCTCAAGATTACTGGCCCAAACCCCCACCATCTAGGCCAAACCGGCATTGCGAAAAGCTTTCTAGACCCCTAAACTTCTAGCAAGTTGACATCTGCCGAAAACTAATCTGGCAAAAATCACAAATCTTAGATTTCACTCTAGAAGTGTGACCTTTTGCTCGCCGGTCGAAACCAAGCCCTCTGGCAATTGGAATTCGGAAGGTTCAACTAAATAGGGCGGTGGCTCAATTGGTAGAGCAGCGGTCTCCAAAACCGCAGGTTGCAGGTTCGAGTCCTGTCCGCCCTGCAAACAAGGAAGAAAGTTAGGAAATGACAGAAGAGAACGAGAAGGCTTCTGAAGACCTGGTTGAAAAAGCCAAGGCTGATGGTGCGAAGGTTAAGTCACCAATTGGCAAAGCGCGTCTTTTTCTTCGTCAGGTAGTTCAGGAACTTTCAAAGGTAACCAGTCCAACTCGTAAAGAGTTGTTCAACTACACCGGTGTTGTTCTTGGATTCGTTGCGGTTGTAATGGCAATCATTTCCGGTCTCGACTGGATCTTCTTCAACGTCGTCAGCTTCGTGTTTGCAGGATAAGGACTAAAAATGTCAGAACTAAATTTCAGTGACGTCACCGAAAACCAGCCTGAAGACACTCAGAGCGAACCAATCTCCATTGCAGAGGATTCAATCAACGAAAACGTTGACTTGGACATCGTTGATCTAGTGGAAGCAGAAGTAGAGGCAGTCGAGGAACTCGATGGCTTCCAGATCGAAGAGCCAACCGCTGCGGCAATTGCGGAAGACACTTCAGCTGTAGAAGATGCAGAAGACCCTTACCGTAAGTTCCGCCTCGAACTTAGAAACCAGCCAGGCAAGTGGTACGTGGTGCACTCTTACGCAGGTTACGAGCGTCGCGTAAAGCAAAACATTGAAACCAGGAAGCTAGCCCTGGCTGGTGGAGACGATATCT
>JBEEIU010000098.1:0-4270 GCA_041169705.1 Actinomycetota bacterium | reverse complement strand
TTTCCGCCTAGCCTAGAGCATTTTTGAGGCGGTTTGCAGCCTCTAAAACCTCTTGGTCAGTCGCAGTTATTGAGAATCTGACAAAGTTCTGCCCGGCTTCGCCGTAAAACTCTCCAGGGACAGCGACGATGCCTAACTGTGCGAGCTCGGCGATGGTTTCCCAGCAGTTTTGCCCCTTGGTCACCCACAAATAAAGCCCAGCCTCAGAATCTTGCAGTTCAAAGCCATAATCCAACAGCGCGGGCAGCAATACATCTCTGCGCTTCCGGTAGATCTCTTTCTGCACCGCAACATGGCTGTCGTCACCTAAAGCGGCAATGATGGCCTGCTGCACTGGCATCGGGACCATCATTCCCGAGTGCATCCGAAGGTTTACCAAACCCTTAATCAGCTTCTCATCGCCGGCGGCAAACGCCGCACGATAGCCAGCAAGATTTGACTGCTTGCTCAGTGAATAGATCGACAAAACGTTGGTGAGGTCACCTCCAGTGACCTCAGGATCAAGCATGCAGGGGATGCATTCGTCCCAAGGAGCATTCCAGCCCATTTCCGCGTAGCACTCGTCATTGACGATTACCGCACCAATTTCTCGGGCTCTCGCCAATGCTCGTCTAAGGAATTCGACGGAATGAACTGAACCATTTGGGTTTCCTGGGCTGTTGAGCCAAATCAGCCTGGTGTTTTCTGGCCACTCATTTGGTTCATCGCCAACAAAGATCTCTGCGCCTGCAAAGGCTGCACCAACTTCATATGCGGTGTAAGCCAGGCGAGGCTGAACAACAACGTCGCCAGCGCCGAGCCCGAGCATGATCGGCAACCAGGAAATGAATTCTTTTGAGCCGATAGTTAGCAGTACTTGGTCAGGTGTTAGACCAGGTGACTTTCTTCTGCGCGCATACCACTCGCTTACTGATATTCTCGCCGAGACTTCACCCCAGGTAGTTGGGTAGCCAGGTGAATCAGAGGCGGCGTCAAGCGCTGCTTGGATCACAGCCGGTGTTGGGTCAATTGGATTGCCAACGGAGAGGTCGATGGGGCCTTGAGAGTGTTTAGCTGCTATCTCTCGATACGGCTTTAGTTTTTGCCACGGATACTCGGGCAAGCCCTTAAACACTATTCGCCCTGAGGTGGCAGAGCGGCAATTATTGGGTGGTCTCCAGGAACTGGTCCGACTTTGGCAGCACCGCCAGGGGAACCAATCTCGGAGAAAAAGTCAACGTTTGCCTTGTAGTACTCACTCCACTCGCCAGGAAGGTCGTCCTCGTAATAGATAGCTTCAACTGGGCAAACTGGCTCGCAAGCACCGCAGTCAACACACTCATCAGGGTGGATGTAAAGCATGCGGTCGCCCTCATAGATGCAGTCGACGGGACACTCGTCGATACAGGCTTTGTCCTTGACATCTACGCACGGAAGCGCAATTACGTAAGTCATGGCAAAACTTTACCACTCAACCTAGGCGTGATTTTATTGCTTGAAGCAACTTGAGGAGGCCGGATTTAGAGGCGATGTTGACAAGAAGCCTCCAAAGGAAAGTTGTAAATGTATCTAACGGAGCTAATAGTTTCCACCGAGGTTTTGAGTCCACAGGAGAGAGGTTTTGATCTACAAGTTCAGAGGCAAGGCAGCAAAGCCTGGAATACTTTAATGCTAATTTCGCCGCCCGCTTCAGGTCCGGAAGGCGCTGCTCGTAATCCAATTCGCTAATCTTGCTGAGCGCCTCCTCAATTGACTCTGCCCTCAGATCTGGAAGCTTGATCAGAGAATTCGCTGGAAAGAAAGTCTCAATATCAGGAGCTCCAAAGTAAATTGGCACCACCCCCATAGCAAAACAGTCCAGAATTTTCTCTGTGAAATATGACGGACTTGAGTCGTTTTCGATCGCAAGGGAGTAGCGGTAATCGCGCAAGGCGTCTTCCTTAGACTCGACATAGCGCCTCCCTTTACCAAAAGCATGGTCAATCAGCTCTGGGCGGTGCAGAAGTAACGAGTCCACAGCATCTGCCCTAGCCTGATGACCAGGAAGAATTCTCAAAGTGCTGGCAACTATGGAAAAGAGTTTGGATTTTTCGGGGAACACTAATGGGGCGCTTACATGCATGGGAAAGTGTCCATGCGTTCGTACAATCCTCTTCCCTAATCCGCCGGAGTGTGTGAGCACAAGGTCGTAAACACCTGAGTGCCGATAGGTAAATCTGTGAGTCCAAAAACTCTTGATGACTGGCTCCTGGAGAATCTTCACCGTTCTTCCGACTGGGACTCTAAGGAAAAATGGCTTTTTGGGGAAATTGAGGATGATTGCCAAGTCAGCTTGACCTGATTGATTGAATTTGAAAGACAATTCCGAACATCGCGAATTGTGGCAATCTAGATATCTTGCGATTTCATTTTCAGATAGTCGGTAATTTGAGAAAACTCGAACTGTAGTTCCTTGATCGACTTGGATAGGTAAGTTCATGCACGTCATAGTAGTAGGTAAGAAGGAGAGCCTCAGGAATCCGAGGCTTCTCACCTTGACATCATTTGGGTTTGATTTGGACTTCGTGGACCCAGTTTTTCCTTCGGCCCCTCAGTTAGAAAACCCTGCAGAGCAAATGCTAAATCGCGCTTTATTGGGCAGGAAACTGAGCGCAGGTGAGATTGGCTGTTGGCTTGCCCACGCATCCGTTAGAAGAAGAATCGCAGAGAAGCGTTGTCACGAATGGCACATTGTCTTAGAGGACGATGCGGACTGTGAATTCATGGGGGACGCTTCGGAGTTCAACGATTTCGTCCAGCAACTGAACAGGAACACCGAGAAAAGCGTGATTGTAAATCTTTATGGGCGGAATGCTGCGAGCTCTGCCGCGCCAAGGGCTTTGAGAAGGCTCTCCGCCCCTTTTGCTGGCACCGTAGGTTACATGGCAAACTTCCAAGCCATGAGTCAAGTCAACTCCTGGGGGGTAGTCATGACGGCGGACTGGCCACTTCATCTTCAAAAAGCTAGCTTCTATGAGATCACACCGCCGATGGTCCGAGAGGTCTTTTCTGAATCGCTAATCGGCGACATCGAAAGAGCCACGAGCGCGTGGGGGTTTTATGCTTCCGCTCCCCTTAGATTTTTTCGTGCTCTCGCACTGAAAGTACCTCTCGGAATTGCCGCCCGCGCTGTGGCACTCAACCCTCTGCTAAGAGATATCAAGAACCGTCTTACTAAACTCTAGGCTTGCGTTTTTTCAGTAGCGCCAGGGTACGCGGTCTGCAGAATGGTCCCCTTGAGCCCTTGACAGATCCGCCTTTGTCATCAGAAGTGCTAGATCTCCGGCAAAAGTTTCGGGAAACCAACCTATTTTGTGCTGCGTTTTCTTGAAATCCCCAATAAGCGCATCAACTTCTGTCGGCCTCAGGTACCTCGGGTCAAATTCCACATGCTTGCGCCAATCCAAATCCAGAGCTCCAAATGATGCCTCCAGGAAATCAGCGACGGTGGCTGCGGTATTTGTAGCTACGACGTAGTCATCGGGCTGATCTGCCTGGAGCATAAGCCATTGGGCTTCAATGTATTCCGGGGCGTATCCCCAGTCTCTTACCGCATCCAAGTTGCCCAAAAACAACTTATCCTGCATGCCGAGTTTGATTCGAGCGGCCGCTCGCGTGATTTTCCTTGTGACGAAAGTCTCTCCACGCCTAGGTGACTCGTGATTAAACAGAATTCCGTTACAAGCGAAAAGACCATACGCCTCGCGATAGTTTCTAGTCATCCAGTAGGAATAAACCTTCGCAGCGCCGTAGGGACTTCTTGGATAAAAGGGCGTCTCCTCATTCTGTGGCGGTGGAGTAGCGCCAAACATTTCAGAACTGGAGGCCTGGTAAAACTTGGACTCTGGGGATACAAGGCGAATAGCTTCAAGCAACCTGGTTGTGGCCAAGCCCGTGACATCTCCTGTGTGCTCTGGTTCGTCAAAAGATACCCGGACATGGGATTGAGCCGCTAGGTGATAGACCTCATCCGGTCGAATGGTAGATAGCAGCGTTGTCAAACGAGACCCGTCTGAAAGATCGCCGTAGTGTAGATGAAGTCGTGATCCAGCTACATGGGGGTCCTGGAACAAGTGGTCTATCCGATGAGTGTTGAATGTTGAAGCGCGACGGATGAGCCCGTGGACTTCGTAGCCCTTGTGAAGTAAAAATTCGGCTAGGTAGGATCCGTCTTGGCCGGTAATTCCCGTTATGAAGGCTTTTTTCACGCTGATTCCTCGTTCCAACACCTAAACTTACAATACAAATCTGC
>JBEEIU010000097.1:0-14721 GCA_041169705.1 Actinomycetota bacterium | reverse complement strand
TTCTGAGCCCTAGGAAGTCCATCTTCAAAAGACCAAGATCATCACAGGGTGGTTGGTCAAACTGAGTGATGATTGCGCCGTCTTCTTCGCGCTTCATGATTGGAATGACATCCATCAGAGGCTCTGCTGACATGATGACACCCGCGGCGTGCACACCCCATTGGCGCTTGAGACTCTCAAGTCCTCGGGCCAATTCAAATACTTTCGAGCTCTCGTCATCGGAAGTGATGATTTCTCTGAACTCGGCCGCTTCGGAATAACGCTCAGCACTCGGGTCCACGAGTTCAGTCAGTGTGACATCTCTACCCAGAACCATGGGAGGCATGGCCTTAGTGAGCTTCTCTCCCACCGAGTAAGGCATGGCGAGAACTCTGGCTGCGTCCTTTAGAGCCTGCTTTGCCTTAATGGTTCCGAAAGTGACGATTTGCGCAACTCGGTCATCACCGTATTTTTCCGTGACATAACGGATAACCTCGGGACGTCTTCGATCGTCAAAGTCAACATCGATATCGGGCATTGACAAGCGCTCTGGGTTCAAAAAACGCTCGAAGATTAGGTCGTGCTCGAGCGGATCCAATTCGGTGATGCCCAACGCATACGATGCGATTGAGCCGGCTGCGGAGCCTCGTCCGGGGCCAACTCGAATACCTTGGGCTCGCGCCCAAGCGATGAAGTCAGCAACCACAAGGAAGTATCCGGGGAATCCCATCTTGATAATTACTTCGATTTCGTAGGCGGCCTGCTGTTTGTGTTTTTCGGAATAGCCCTGAGGGTAGCGCTTGGCCATGCCCTTCCAGACTTCCTTTTCAAACCAACCTGCCTCGGTCTCGCCCTCTGGTACTGGGAACCTCGGCATCAGGTCGCGCTTTTCAAAATTAATCTCACAGCGCTCGGCAATCAAAAGAGTGTTGTTGGCTGCCTCTGGTAGCTCGGCAAAGATGTCCCGCATTTGTTGCGCGGTTTTTAGGTAGTACTCCTGTGATTCAAACCGGAAACGATTTGGGTCATCGATGGTGGAACCGACTTGCACACAAAGTAGAGCGTCATGCGCTTGGGCGTCTGCCTGCTCTGTGTAGTGCAGGTCGTTAGTCGCGACCAGTGGAATTGCAAGTTCTTTTGCCAGTCTCAGCAAATCATCCCGGACACGTTTTTCAATTCCAAGATTGTGGTCCATTACTTCAACAAAATAATTTCCTTCGCCAAAGATGTCTCGGTAATCAGAAGCTGCTTGCACTGCTTCTTGATACTGACCCAGCCTTAGTCGAGTCTGTACCTCTCCACCTGGACAACCAGTGGTTGCGATAAGGCCTTTACCGTACTTAGCGAGTAGTTCTCGGTCAATTCTTGGTTTGAAGTAATAGCCAGAGAGATAAGCCTCTGAGGATAAACGGAAGAGATTCTGCATTGAGCGGTTGTCAGTTGACCACATGGTCATGTGGGTAAACGCACCACCACCGGAGACGTCATCCTCTCCGCCCTCTCCCCAGCGAACTCGACTCTTTTCTAGTCTTGAACCCGGTGCGACATAAGCTTCGATTCCAATAATTGGTTTGATGCCGGCTTGTGTGGACTGCTTCCAGAACTCATATGCACCATGGGTATTGCCGTGATCGGTGATAGCGATTGCCGGCATTTCTAATTGAGCTGCCTTTGAAACCAGCTGCTTAATTCGTGCAGCACCGTCCAACATGGAGTACTCGGTGTGATTGTGCAGATGCACAAATGAATCTGAGCTCACACCAACCCCTTATATCGGATGACCAGCCTAGAGGTTGGATTAGGAATGCTTGCGAAGGCGGCTCAGCGCGAGTTCAAGGTCCTTTGGGTAGTCACAAGTGAAGGTCATGGGCTCCCCCGAAATAGGGTGAGCGAAGCTCAATTGTTTGGCATGTAGCCATTGCCTATCCAGACCTAGCTGGTCCGCCAATTTGGGGTCAGCCCCATAGAGCGGGTCCCCAACCAGTGGATGTCTGAAGTGAGAAAAATGCACCCTGATTTGATGAGTGCGACCGGTTTCAAGCCCAATCTCTAGCAGAGCGGCACCAGGGAAGATCTCGAGGGTTTTGTAGTGGGTAATGGCTCGCTTGCCCTCACGCGAAATCGTGAACTTGTAATCGTGTTTGGTGGAACGGGCAATAGGGGTGTCTATGGTGCCAGCGTCTGGATCCGGGTGCCCTTGAACAATGGCGTGATAAGTCTTCTTTACGCTTCGGTCTCTAAATGCTTGCTTCAACACCGAATATGCGCGTTCGCTTTTGGCCAACACCATCAAACCGCTGGTTCCAACGTCCAACCTTTGGACAATTCCCTGTCGCTCCTGCGCCCCAGATGTCGAGAGCTGAATCTTGCGGGCCAACAGCACTCCCGGAACGCTGGGTCCCTCGAATCCAACTGAAGGGTGTGAGACCACACCAGCAGGTTTGTTCACAACGATGATGTCGGAGTCTTGATAAATAATTTCTAACTCCGGGACATCTTCGGCGATAACTTCCAAGGGGTTCTGTGGATTTTCATCCAACACAACCTCTATAACCTGATCTGCAAGCAGTTTGTCCGACTTAGTTATCGCAATTCCGTTTGAAGTTACGAAGTGAGATTCGACTAGTTCCGCCGCAGCGGTTCGACTGATGCCCAGCATTTTTGCTAATGCAGCATCTGCGCGAGTGCCATTGAGGCCCTCGGGAACCATGAGCAATTTAGGAGCGCTCATGGCCACCTATCTCGTCTCCCAAAAGAACACGGATTATTGCCAAGCAGACCCCGACAACCAGGAAGATATCCGCAACATTGAAAATTGGGAAGTTGAAGGGAATCTGGATGAAATCAACGACGTGCCCGTTCAAAAACCCTGGCTCTCGGAAAATGCGATCTATCCAGTTGCCAGTCGCTCCACCCAATACAAAGCCCGCGATTGTGGCCCAGGTTAGATTTGCCACTTTCGGGCCGAACCAGAGCAAAGCGAGAATTGCGATGGTCGCAATTACAGCGAGTATCCAGGTTTGCCCAAAGCCCAACGAAAAAGCTGCGGCGTCGTTATAAGCGAGTCGAAACTGCAATACCTCACCAAAGATTTGGATGGGAGCGTCGACTAAATAAAGTTCAGCAAATCTCTTCGCTAATTGATCAAAGAAAACTATTAGCGCCGCGATTGCAAAAAAGAGCGCTGTCTTAGCGCTACTTTTCCTCACTGGATTCAGTCAGTGCAGATTCTGTGAAAGCGGAGACCGGAGTCGGAGCCGAAGCAGCACTCTCGACCTCAATCTGACTAGCTGCCGCCGAAGGTGCAGACTCGAATGCTTCCTCACGCAGAAGTGTCTCGAGCTGGTTCTCGATGTAGTCGCGAAGTCTGCCTCGGTAGTCGTGCTCAAATTCACGGAGTTCATCGATGGTGTTCTCGATAGCCTTGCGGTCGCGCTCGAGCTGACCAAGCACTGCACGTGCCTGCGCTTCTGCCTCGCGAACAATACGAGCGGCGTTCTCTTGTCCATCGCGAATTAGCTGGTCGCGCTTGTTTAGACCCTCGCGGACGTGCTCCTCGTGAAGTTTTCTTGCCAGCTGCAAGAGGCTGTTTGAATTGTTGGTGTCCTCTGGAGCAGGAATACTCGCTGCAACAGCGGAGGTTGGCTCTGGGAATGCTGGTGCGGAAACCTGCTCGGTCAAGCGAGTCTGCGCCTGGGCCAGCTTTTGCTTAAGCTCTTCGTTCTCGGCGTTTAGTCGGCGAAGTTCAATTACAACTTCATCCAGGAAGTCATCTACTTCGTCCTGGTCATAGCCCTCACGGAATTTGGTGTACTGAAAACGCTTGTTTACTACTTCATCGGGAGTTAGCGGCATGACGGACCTTCCTTATACGCCCCAGGGCAACCCCTCTATGTTATGGGTCTCAAAGGTTCTGGACTAGTCCCCGCAAGAAAAGCACTGCTATGACGACTATCGTCCAGGCCAGATCCAGCGCCACAGGCCCCAGGCGGAGCGGGGGCACGAAGCGACGGACAAACTTCAAGGGAGGGTCTGTGATGGTATAAATCATGTCCAGAATCGGCAAAAGCAGGCCCCTTGGCCTCCAACTCGGGTTGAAGCTCATGACCAAATCAGAAATGAATCGACCTAGTAGCGCATAGAAATAGAGCTGCACTACCCAGTAGAGCAAGAACCCCAGGACGGACATTTAGATGGTTACGTCTGAATCTTCGCCGTCTTGGTCGGAATCGGTGACTGCGACATGGCTTGGGGATAGCAGGAAGACCTTCGGGGTTACCCGGCGTAGGTGTCCTTCAAGTCCCTCTTTTAGTCCCAGCATGAAATCCCGCATCTGCTTAGCTTCGGCTTCGCTCAGGTTGCCAATATTCACGATAACTGGCACACCGGTTCTGAAATTGGCCGCAACCTCGACAGCATCGGCATAGGACTTCGGTTCCAGGGTCACAATCTCAGAAATATCTGATGCCCTGCGGGAGCGAGGAGCGGCCGCGCGGGCTCGTGGGGCCTCGGACTTTGGTGCCGGCTCAGCTGAACCAAATCCAAAGAAGGACATAACTCCGTCTAATGCACCCATGATTTACTCCTCAAAAATCTTGCTCTAAGACTAGGTCAGCTAGCCCCTGGGGCCCGTGATTGCCGAGCCAACTCTGACGTGTGTCGCTCCAAGCTCAACGGCCAACTCAAAATCCTCGCTCATGCCCATCGACAAATATCGAGACTCCGGACTGATAGAACGCAGTTCTTCGCTGGCTACGACTGCTTTTTCGAAATCAACACGAGGGTCCACCCCCAGCCCCGCAACAGCCATCACGCCTAACAGATTTATTTGCGGAACAGCCAATACCTTTTCGGCAAACATTCCTAGATTGCTTGGTTCCAGACCGCCACGCCCGGGGTCATCGGTGAGGTTCAGTTCGATAAAACAACCAACCGTTTGGTCAGTTTTTTCAAGCTGCTTCTTCAATTCCGCAAGCAGGGAATCTCGATCGAGCGAGTGAATGGTTGAGGCATAACGCAATACAGATTTCACCTTATTGCTCTGAAGTTGCCCAACAAAGTGCCAATTTACTTCAACGTCTGATCTCAAAAGCGAGAGGGCATCCGATTTGGCCGAAGCTTCTTGGTCTTTGTTTTCCCCAAAGTTTCGCTCTCCCAGGTCGACCAATTCTGCAACCAACTCCACGGGATGGAATTTGGTGACAATTACCAGTTCAACATCTTCCGAATTGCGACCCGCGTGTTCAGCGGCGTTCGCAATTCGTTCTCGAACAGAGGAGAGTCGTTGTGAAATCACCTGAAGAATTCAGGTAGATCCAAGTCGTCGCCGAAGCGTCCCGGAGTGCTGATCTTCTCGCGCGATGCAGTCTGAGGTTCGGACTCTTCGTATCTGACTTCTTCCTCAAAGAAGCTGACAACCTCTACCTCAGCAGCGTCTGCGCTCTCCCAGTCGTTAGGGATGTTCGCAGTTGATGCCATAGCCTCTAGTGACTCGGCTACCGCTGCTGCTTCGTACTTGCGGTACTTAGGCGCTCCGCCGTCGAATCCGGCAGCGATGACTGTGATGCGTACTTCGTCTCCCAGGGTGTCATCGATGGTTGCACCGAAGATGATGTTGGCTTCTGGGTGAACGGCTTCCTGGACCAAACGTGCTGCATCATCAATTTCGTGAAGACCTAGGTCTGAGGCACCCTGAACCAAGAGCAATACACCGTGCGCACCCTCAATGGTCGCTTCGAGTAGTGGTGAGGAGACTGCAATCTCGGCCGCGCGAACCGCACGGTCCTCACCCTTAGCAGTTCCGATTCCCATAAGCGCTGAACCAGCACCCTGCATTACCGACTTGACGTCATTGAAGTCCAGATTGATAAGTCCTGGCACAACAATCAAGTCCGAAATTCCCTGAACACCAGCGCGTAGCACATCGTCAGCGGTAATGAATGCCTCTAGAGCCGAAATCTTCTTATTAGACATTTCCAGAAGTCTTTGGTTTGGGACCACAATCAAAGTGTCGACTTCGCCACGCAGTGCCTTGATTCCCTCTTCGGCCTGCACGGCACGGCGCTTACCTTCAAAGTTAAACGGACGAGTGACGACGCCGACGGTAAGGGCGCCAAGACGCTTAGCAATTCTTGCTACGACCGGAGCACCTCCGGTTCCAGTTCCGCCACCCTCACCGGCGGTGACAAACACCATGTCGGCACCCTTGAGTGCAGACTCAATTTCGGACTCATGCTCTTCTGCTGCGCGTCGGCCAATCTCTGGATCAGCCCCGGCTCCAAGGCCCCTGGTTACGTCGCGGCCGATGTCTAATTTCACGTCGGCATCGCTCATCAAAAGCGCCTGAGCATCGGTGTTGATTGCAACGAACTCCACACCGCGCAAACCGGACTGAATCATTCGATTCAACGCGTTTACTCCACCGCCACCGACGCCGACGACCTTGATAATCGCCTGATAGTTAGGAATCTGTGTCACGTGAGTGCCTCTTTCATGAAACCCTAAAGCTAAACCTGAGGCTTAACTTTTTGGTGTGTTTTCAATTTGCGCCAGAAAGGTATGCTCTGAAAGCCCTCGCAGGCCCTAAATCAATGGGCGTGTCGGAGATATCCCTAAGGGTGAGTGACAACTGGAGCAGAAGGTGAGCTCACATCGATCGTGACCCCGTTCTTTTGCCCAGTGGCCAGCAGGGTCTGGAGCACTTCGGCCTTGAAAGTCGCATCGGATGCATCGCCCCAAATAACCGAGATTTCACTATCGCGAAGTTTGAAAACGGCAGTTAGTTTTTGAGAGACCTCGAGCGAGAAGATCTGGTCGTAAGTTTCAATTGGCAAACCCAGCAGAATTTCCACTGCGGTCTCAAATTGCGGATTATCTTGCACCGAACCGGTCAGCTTCAAGTATGGGAAACGGTCTCCCTTGGCGACTTCGCCGATTTTTATTCCAGCGGGATCAAACAAAAGGTTCTTGCCAGCCTGGGGAATGATCACAATCGGTTGACGCTCCCGAATCTTTATCCTCAAAGTGTGTGGCGGCTGAGCCTGGATAGCAAAAGTCTCAACCAGCTCGTATGTGTTCAAAAGTTCTGCCACTTTGTCATCCGAGACCATGGTTAGTGGGACCCCTTGCAAAACCTCCAGGGTCGCCGAGACCGAGGCAGCATTCAAACGCTCAGTGCCGACCACCTCTACCTCCTCGACAGCCAGTAGCGGGGTAAAGAACGCTGCCAAAACCAAACCTGCGAGACCAGTGAACCCAACGATCAAAAACCACTTGACCGCTCTAGCGAAGACGCCGTCGCCGCCAACAGTTGTTTTTTGAGTCTTTGGTTTTTTGTCAACGCGCAGGCGATTCTTCTGGCGCTTGATCAACTCACGCTGAGGCTTTTTCAAGTGCTACTCCCCCAGTGCGCCCAGGAGCTCCGGAACCATTCTGTAGATGTCACCGCAACCCATCGTGATGATGAAATCTCCAGACTTGGCAAGTCCGGCAGCTACCTTGGGAACATCCTCCCAGAGCGGCACGTAGTGCATGCGATTGGCATCTTTGAAACGAGAGCTAATCAATTCACCCGTTACACCAGGTTCGGGATCTTCTCGGGCTGCGTAAATATCCAGCACCACTACTTCGTCGCTGTAGTTCAGCGCATCCGCAAATTCCTGCGCAAAAATTCTGGTTCGGCTGTAGAGGTGCGGCTGGAACACTGTGACCAGCTTTCCTTCCCCAACAGCAGCGCGAGCCGCCTTTAGTGCTGCTACGACTTCGGTTGGATGGTGTGCAAAATCGTCGTAAACCCGCACTCCTCTAACTTCACCGTGCAGTTCAAACCTTCGTTCGGTTCCTGCAAACGTTGCGACAGATCGCGCCGATTGCTCAAAATCAAAACCCAGACCCACCAGGACAGCAACCGCTCCAGCGGCATTCAAAGCATTGTGGTGGCCCGGAATCGAAAGTTCCAAGGAAACTGATTTGCCTGCGTGTGAAAGTGTGAACGCAACCCGAGGACCGGATGCATCCACTCCTGAAACTTGGAAAGTTGCATTTTCAGCCTCACCAAATGTCAGTACCCTGCTGTGCTTGAGTCGAGAAGTGACCCTTACCGCCCCTGGGTCATCGGAGGAGATTGCAACGAAGCTTCCGGCCGCATCGGCGAACTTCGCAAACTCCCCCTCGAATGCATCGAGTGAACCAAAGTGGTCCAGGTGATCCGGATCAACATTGGTAATCAGTACGACTTGGGTCTTGTAGTGCAGAAAGGATGAGTCTGACTCGTCGGCTTCAATCACAAAGTGTTCGCCTTTGCCAAAACGAGCAGAAACTCCGTATTCCCTAATCACGCCGCCATTAACGAAGCTTGGATCTGCACCCATTTGATTAAGACCCGTGATGACCATTCCGGTTGATGTGGTCTTTCCGTGCGCACCGGCTATCGCAATAAGTTTTCCCTTGGAGGCTAAGTGCGCCAACAGTGCAGAGCGATGCAGGACCGGAATGCCTTTTTCCTTCGCCAGCAGCAACTCGGGATTGTGAGGCCAGAGCGCCGAGGTCACCACAACGGTGTCTGGATTGCCCAAATGAGAAGCATCGTGACCGATGTGTATTTCTGCACCAAGTTCGCGCAGTGCTCTAACGGCAGCTGTGTCCCGAAGGTCAGAGCCGGTAACCTTATGCCCCATGCCGAGAGTGAGTCGAGCGATACCACTCATTCCCGAGCCGCCGATGCCAATAAAGTGCACGGTTCCTAGGTCATCTGGAATTGGCTGGGAATAGTCGGGCTTAATCACGCGTACCAGTATCCACGGCTTGACGCAAAATACTCCGAAGACGCTCGGTAGCGTCAACGATGCCGGTTGATTTGGCAGCCTTGGACATTTCGGCGAGTTTCGAGGCCCTGGAAATAACTGGGATCAATTTCTGCGCAATGTAATCAGAGGAGAAATCTTTATCCTCGAGCATGATTCCTCCGCCAGCTTCGACCACAGTTTTGGCATTTAATCTCTGCTCGCCGTTGCCCACCGGATAAGGAATATAGAGCGCGGGCAATCCAAATGCCGAAAATTCAGCAACAGTTGATGCACCGGCCCTCGAGATTGCAAAACTGGCTGCGGCAATAGCGGCATCCATGGAATTGCAGTAGAAGATTCTTTTGTACCCGGCTTCGTCAAGTTCGGTGAATTCAGACTTATCGCCCACTATATGGAGCACTTGAATTCCGGCGGCGAGCAGCACATCTTTTGCATCCACTACCGCTCGATTTATGCTCGCAGCCCCCAATGATCCACCGGTAACCAGTAGCGTTGGGGTCTGCGGATCCAACCCAAGCTCCACTCGAGCCTGTTGTTGGTCATAGGTACCAATCGCTGTAACAATCTCATTGCGCAATGGCATGCCAGTCAAAGTTGCGGCCTTCAAGTCGGAATTGGGAAATGCAACGGCCAGGTACTTGGTGAAGCGCGCACCCAAGCGATTGGCAAACCCAGCCAACGCGTTAGCCTCATGCACCACAATCGGTGTCTTCTCTAGCCAAGCCGCTACGTAGGCAGGGGCAGACGCATAACCTCCGAATCCAACAACGCCTTTGATATTTCTGGAGCGAATCAGCTTTCTAACTTTCGAAACAGCGCCTATAAATCTGAAGGGAAACTTCAGCGCATACAGAGATGGCTTGCGAGGAAACGGCAAGCGAGCTACGGTTTCGAGTTCAAATCCGCGTTGCGGAACCAGTCTGGTCTCGAGTCCCTCTTTGGTGCCAAGAGCGATTACTTCATGACCTTCTTTGCGAAGCATTTCGGCCAGCGATAGCAGCGGGTTAACGTGACCTCCAGTGCCACCTCCGGCCAGAAGAAAAACACTCATCTTCTTCTTCGAGGCTTTTCATTGGAGTCACGTTCCATTGCAAGCACTAGACCAATTGCTCCAAGCGTCGCAATTAGAGAGGATCCACCTGCAGAAATCAATGGCAGTGGCACTCCGAGCACGGGGAAAAGCCCGAGCACAACACCGATGTTGATGAAGGCCTGAAGCACAATCCACAGCATGACTCCGATCACAACCAACCGATTGAATGGTTCGGTCTGCTTCTTGGCTATTGCAAACATGGTCATGGCCAGTGCAAAAAACAGCAGGATAACTACCAGCGCACCCAGTAGTCCTAGTTCTTCTCCAATGATGGCAAAAATGAAGTCGTTCTCAACCTCGGGAATCCAGCTCCACTTCAGCTTCGATCTGCCCAGTCCAGTGCCGAAGATGCCTCCGGCGGCTAGCGCCCAGGTTCCATGCTCGTACTGCCACATCACGCCCATAGGGTCAGCCATGTCCGGATTCCACCAGGCCTGGAAACGAACCAGACGCGATGGCGACATGAAAATACCAATTACTCCCGCCGCAAAAACTCCGAATAGGAGCATGAACCAATTCTGAAGTTTCATCCCGGCAAAAAGAAAGAGTCCCATGATCATCAGCCCCATGACCACACCGGTTCCCATATCTTTACCTGCAAGCGCAACTAAACCAAGAGCAATGCCAGCTTGCAGGAAAAGCTTGGTCCATCTCTGACGATCCTCGTATTCGTCATAACCCATGTCACTGAGGATCAGTGCAAAAGAAAGAATGATCGCCACTTTCAAAAACTCTGAGGGCTGAATAGAGAAAAGCCCTAAGTCAATCCAGTTTCTGTTTCCATTGATCTCTGTTCCAAACAAGACAGTGAAAGTTTGTAAAGCGAGGAAACCCAGAAATAGCAGCGGAGCAAGTTTCTTTATTACGGCAATAGGCAAGTTGGCTGCGATTGCCAACGCCACCGCACCTACCAAAGCAAAGAATCCCTGCCTAAAGAAGGTGTAGCCAACGTTTGAGGTCTCTTTGAAGGAGTCCACTGCGGATGCGCTCGCGACCATGCCAAGGCCTATGAAAACAATCAATCCGGTCAAGCCAAGCAACACATAAAAGTGTCTGGACTGAGCCTTGAATCCGGGGCGCAGTTTTTCAACGACATTGGTCACTTTGCGCCTCCAATCAGATTCACTGCCAACTTGAATTTATCCCCACGATCCGCATAATCCCGGAATTGATCCATGGATGCCGCGGCCGGTGCCAGGAGCACGGTCTCCCCAGGCTGAGCAATCTCGGACGCCTTCTCGACGGCCAACTGCATCACATTCGAAGTATTAGGCATGACGTGGATTGGCACCTGGGGTGCGAGCTTTGCGAATAGGTCCTGAAAGGCAGAGGTGTCAGCACCAATAACTATTGCTGCCGAGAGCTTGCTTGCAAATTCCTTGACCAGCGGGGCTGGGTCGACTCCCTTTAGAAGACCGCCGCAAATCCAAACCACTTTGTCAAACGAACGCAGCGATGCGCGGGCAGCGTGAACATTGGTGGCCTTGGAGTCGTCCACATACTGAACGCCAGAAAACTCTCCAACCAGTTCGATTCGGTGAGGAGCAAGCTTGAAGTTCTGAAGTGCGCTGGCAATTTCTTGCGGTGAAACATCGCAGGCTCTTGCCAAAGCTGTAGCTGCAGCCATGTTTTGCATCAGATGCGGAGAAACCACACCGATACCCCTGTAGTCCTCCAGCTTTGCAATTTCCAATGCTTCGTTCTGGCGATTTTGCAGGAATGCCCGGTCGACCAAAATATCTTCAACGTAACCGACCATGCTGATTGCTGGATTCCCGGCAGTGAAGCCAATCGCGCGGCAGCCTTCCACGACATCCGCCTCTTCCAAAAACTTCTCGGTTACCGGATCTGCAGCGTTATATACGCAAGCGATTTGAGTGTTTTGGTAAATCTTCGCCTTCGCTTTGCCGTATTCCTCATAGGAACCGTGCCAGTCGATGTGGTCATGGGCAAGATTTAAAAATGCAGATGCCACCGCAGAGATTTCTTGCATGTAATGCAGTTGGAAAGATGACAGCTCGACAACTAGGTAGTCAAAACCTTCAGGGTCTCGAACCGCATCCAAAATTGGGTTGCCGATATTTCCACAGGCCGCAACCTTGTGACCTGCAGCTCTAAGCATCTCTGCAGTTAGCTCGGTCGTGGTGGTCTTCCCATTGGTTCCGGTGATGGTCACCCACTTGGCAACCTGAACTTTGTCTCGCAAGTTCCATGCCAAGTCGATGTCTGTCCAAAGTGGAACGCCCAGCGAAGTGAGTTCTTGCACTAATTCCTGAGTGGGCGGGAATCCCGGTGAGACAATCGCAAGTTCTGGAATCCAAGATGAATCTTTGAAATTTTGCACCTGGTCGGATTTCGTGACAGGAACTGAGAGCACTTCAAGAATCTCTAAGTATTCCGCTTCCACCTTTTTTGCAAATACTTTTACGTCGCAACCGAGTTCGACCAGAGTGTCAACAGCGGAAAAGCCCGAGGCGCCCACACCTAATACGGCAACTCGCAGACCGGCCCAATCACCCTGCCAGCCCACCAGGTTCCTGGTCATATTCCGTAGATCCATTCGATGTAGAAAAGGCCGATACCAGAGGCAACGCAGAGCGCAGCGATGATCCAGAACCGCACTACAACCGTGACCTGGGCCCATCCCTTGAGTTCAAAATGGTGATGCAACGGAGACATCAGGAACACTCGCTTACCAGTTCCGGTGCGCCACTTGGTGAACTTGAAGAAGGCTCTTTGAATAACTACCGAGCCAGTGACAATCACAAAAAGTCCGCCAATGAGGATCAGAAGTAACTCTGTCCTTGAGACAACAGCTAGTGCAGCGAGCGCGCCGCCTAGACCAAGAGAACCCACGTCGCCCATGAAGATCTGTGCGGGAGAGGTGTTCCACCAAAGAAAACCAATCACCGCTCCAACAATCGCGGATGCCACAACCGCAATGTCGAGTGGATCGCGAACCTCATAGCAGGATGAGAAATTTTCAACTACTGCCTGACAGCTCTGGTTGAACTGCCAAAAACCAATGATCACGTACGCACCGATTGCCAAAATTGAAGCGCCTGAGGCTAGTCCATCCAGACCATCTGCGATATTCACACCATTCGAAGTGCTTGTGACAATAAATGAAATCCAAGCGATAAACAGCACCATTCCGATGACTGAGCCCCAGATAAACAGGTCAATCGGAAGATCTCTGAAAAGTGAAATATGAGTGGATGCAGGAGTCAGTCCATCTTCGTCTGGGAACTGCAGGGCAAGAATGGCAAATATCACGGCTACCAAAACCTGACCGGCAATCTTTGCCCAACCGCCTAGACCTAGGCTGCGCTGGTTGCTTATCTTCAAAAAGTCATCAATGAAACCGACAAGTCCAAGCCCAACCATCATGAACAACACCAGCAACGCAGTAATTGTTGGAGTTTCGCCGTTTATCAATTTCGCAGCAAAGTAGGCAATCACTGTTGCGCTAATAATTACGATTCCGCCCATAGTGGGAGTACCGCGCTTGGTGTGGTGAGCACTCGGGCCGTCATCACGAATGAACTGACCCCACTGAAGTTTTTTCATCAGCCATATAAATGCCGGGGTCATGAATAAGGAGAAGGCGAGTGAAATTCCGCCGGCAAGAATCAGTGCTCTCAACTCTTTGCCTCCGCTAATTCGTCTCCTAGGAATCTCAAATTCGCCGAATTTGAAGACTTCACCAGGACCACATCTCCGGCAGATAGCTTTCCATTAACCTGCTCAAAAGCCTCGCTGATTGTGGGGATAAACGTAGATTCGCCACCCCAGGATCCCTCCTGAGTAGCCCCCATGTGAATTAGTTTTGCCCCCTCACCAATCACAAATAGCTGATCTATGTTGTAGCGGACGATCAATCTTCCTAACTGATCATGCTCCGTGACCGAATACTCCCCCAGTTCGGCCATTTCACCCAAGACTGCAATAGTTCGATGTCCTTGGCGTCCTATAGTCGCAAGGGTTTGCAGCGCCGCCCGCATGGAATCCGGGCTGGCGTTGTAGGCATCATTAATCACATACACGCCGTCGTGGCGCTTGGTTAATTGCATGCGCCAGCGCTCGGCCATTTCCAGCGTTTCAATTACCGAACAGCTGAGATCTCGAGAGACTCCGAGCTGATCCAAAACCGCGAGAGACGCTGCAACATTCATGGCCTGGTGCTCTCCCAGAATCCTGAGATTGAGCGATCGCACTTCGGAGTCCGGAAATTGAATTCTGACTTTCGTTCCGGAGAGCGTGATCTCGGTTCCGAGGATTTGATACCCCGCATCCTCACTAATTCCAAAGCCAACCGTGGCAACGCCCTCTGAGGGTCGCATTGCGCTTACGTATGGGTCATCGAGGTTCAGAACTGCACACTTTCTAATGTGCGGCATCAGTTCTGCCTTAATCAGCGCGGTTGTTTGAATTCCGCCAAAAACACCGGCGTGGGCCATTCCCACTTTCAACTCCACACCTATGTCGGGAGTGGTCCAGCTAGCAAGTTGGTCAATGCTGCCAAGTCCCGCGGCACCGAGTTCCAAAACCAGAAACTTTGTGTCCGCCTCCAAGCGACAGACTGTTACAGGAAGACCCACTTCATTATTGAAAGAGTCTCTAGGCGCAATAGTCTTACCCACCTGGCTAAGAACTTCACGGAGCATGTTTTTAGTGGAAGTCTTGCCATTCGAACCAGTTATTCCGACCACCTGCAGAGCCCCGAGCGATCGAACTTCCGCCAATACGTGCTTAGCCAAGTCATTCAGCGCGGCAACTGAGTCGGTTACCAAAATCTGTGCAATGTCAACTTCTGGGACCAAACGTTGCACAACTGCAAGAACC
>JBEEIU010000096.1:0-11677 GCA_041169705.1 Actinomycetota bacterium | reverse complement strand
CCTGCGCAGCCCACTCCACCGTGCCGCCGTCAATGCTGGCCGCCTTATAGCCGTGCTTTGCAAGGATCTCAGCGGCTTGCTTTGAACGGCCACCAGACTTGCAAATCACAACGACCTTGCGCTTCTTTTCGATTTCGTGCAGACGGTCTGCTAGGGAGCCCAGAGGGATGTGTTTTGCTCCAGCCGCGTGGCCCTCTAGCCATTCGTGGTCCTCACGAACATCCACGAGCTGAGCACCGTTCTTTTGTTGCTCGAGTCCTGCGTTTACGGAAATGTTGTCGAACTTCTTGCCGACCAGCTTGCTGTACCAACCCATTGTTACTCCTTGATGTTGAAGCTCTAGGTTAACCAAAACTGGCAAGGAAGGCTAATTGTCAGCGGTCGTCCTTGGCCGATAGCCGCTCAGCAAGATAAATAGGAACCACACTGAGGACCGTCATCACAACCGCAATTACCGCAACAATGGGGGCTTGGTTCGGGCGATACATGTTGTCGAGGATGAAAATTGGAAGAGTCGTGACACCACCACCGGTTGTAAATGTCGTAACGATAATTTCATCGAAGCTGAGTGCGAAAGAGAGGATTCCGCCAGCGACCAATGCAGAGCGAATTCTAGGGAAGGTCACTAAACGGAAGGTGGTCCACACTCCAGCACCGAGATCAGAAGAGGCCTCCTCGAGAGAGCTTCCGTGACGCTTCAGTCTTGCCAGCACGTTATTGAACACCACCACCACGCAGAAAGTAGCGTGCGCAATAATCAGCGTGGCCCAGCCCAGCTGCCAGTCAAGCACGGTCTTGAAAACATTGTTCAGAGCCAAGCCCGTAACGATTCCAGGAAGTGCAATCGGCAGAACGACCAGCAAATTGATTGCCGATTTTCCAAAGAAGCTAAAACGGTGCAGAGCGAAAGATAGCAGTGTTCCGAGCACCAGCGCGATAACCGTAGACGCGGCAGCGACAATCAGCGATGTGCCAACCGATTCCATTGCTCCTTCGCTTGCGAAAGCTCTTCCCCACCACTCCAGAGTGAGTCCGGGCGCTGGCCAGCTCATTGAGAGCGAAGTGGAAAATGAGTTCACCACAACTACAAACAATGGGAGTTAGATAAAGCTAAGCGCTAGAGCAGCGACGGCGAACAAACTCACTTTGGCTATTTTTGAAAGATGCATCAGAGGTTCTCCAATGCGCCGGTTCTTCTAACCGCAGCCAGATAAACCAATATGGTTACCAGCGGAACAAATGCGATTGCAGCCGCGAGCGGCAGGTTATTTGCCGTTCCAACATTTGAGTAAATCAGTGTGCCAAGAGTTTGAGTGGCACCACCAACAATCTTGACTGCAATGTAGTCGCCCAGGGTGAGAGAGAAACTAAAAATGGTTCCCGCAATAATTCCCGGGACTGCCATAGGGATCACAATTGAGCGAATCGTCCTCCAAGGTTTACCTCCGAGGTCCGCGGACGCTTCCAGGATGGAATTTGGAACCCTAGTGAAAGCGCTGTAAATGGGAATCACAACGAATGGCAGCCAGAGGTAACTAAGGGTCAGAACCGTGCCCTCAAGGCCATAGCCGGGGGAAGTGATACCAAGCGGGGCAAGTCCCCACTCCAAGATTCCACCCTCCGAGAGCACGCTTCTCCAGGCGTAGGCCTTAACCAAATATGAAGCCCAAAGTGGAAGGCTGATTGAAATAACTAAAAACTTTTGCCAAGCGGGTGACGCGACCTTGGCCATGAAAAATGCCAACGGAAGCGCAATTGCGAGATCTATCAAAGTAACCGCGAGTGCAATTCCAACGGTTCGCAATGTAACAGCGTGATATGTAGCTTGGGTTAGTACTTTCACAAAGTTGTCAAATGTGAATTCGAAGACAATGTCACCGGTAAAAGAGTTTACGGTCCAAAAAGCCGTCACAAGTAGCGCCGCTAAAGAAGCAATGTAGACCATCACCAGCCAAAAAAGTGGTGGGGTCAACAGCAGTGCTAGACCAACCTTGGTTTTTTTGTAGAGAAAGACAGAGCCCCGCCGGGCAAGCGAGGTAAATCCGCTTGCCCGGTCGGGTGAAGATGTGATTGTCGACATCAACTCTGTCTTATTTCTTTCTTAGCCCTTTACTTCTTGCCAAGCTTCGGTCCAGCGAGCGTAGTCAGTGCAGACTACGTCTGTGCGACCATCTAGACACTCGGCAATTGGAGTGGTCCAGTACCACAGTTGCTTTGCGTACTCTGCGTCACCTGCGTGGTATGCATCGCAGTCGTCGCGGAAGTCACAAGCAGCCATGGAGTTTGGAGCCTCACCGAAGTAAGCGGTGGCAGCTGCGTTGATCTCAGGGCTAGCGATGTGGTCCAACCAGCGGTAGGAGCAGTTTGGAGCATCGGTCTTAGAAGAGATCATCCAGGTGTCTGACCAACCGGTGGAGCCTTCCTTTGGAAGGACTGCCTCGACTGGTACTTCGCTTCCCTTCAGCACGTTGGTGATGACCTGCCAAGTGGTTCCAACCACTGAGTCACCGGAGGTGAATGCCTGAATCTGCAGCAGGTAGTCGCTCCAGTACTCGCCAACGTTTGCACGCTGTGCCTTTAGCAGCTCAACGGCTGCTGCCAGCTGAGTCTCGTCCAGGGCGTAAGGGTTAGTGATACCAAGTTCAGGCTTGGTTGCCATTAGGTAAACCGCTGCGTCCGCGATGTAAATCGGTGAGTCATAAGCGGTTACCTTGCCGGCGTATGATCCTGCCTGATCCCAAACCACAGCCCATGAATCTGGAGCTGGGCTTACGACCTCAGAGTTGTACTGAAGCAGGTTGGCGCCGTAACCGTGAGGGATACCGTAGTTCACTCCATCAACGGTGTTGTGGCTCTGGTTCTTCAAGAAATCAAAGATTCCTGCGTAATTAGGAACTAGGTCAGTGTTGATGGCGATGACTTCACCACCTGCAATCAGACGCTGAGTTGCGTCACCGCTGGCTGCTACCACGTCGTATTCGCCAGTCTTCATTAGGTTGACTGCTTCATCCGAGGTTCCGTAGGTCTTGACGGTTACTTCACAACCGGTTGCCTCTTCGAAAGAAGAAGTCCAGTCGACGTTTGGATCGTTGGTTCCGTCTTCTACGTAACCGGGCCAAGCCAGAATGCTAATTGCACCCTCGCTCTCGCCCAGTGCTTCTGCCGTAACTTCAGCAGCTGGAGTTTCTGCATCGCCAGATGCACAACCGGCCAAGACCAGTGTGGTTGCGATGCCTAGGCTTGCAAACGCTGCAAGCTTTGACTTTGTGTTTTTCAATCCATCTCCTTCGATGTTTTGTTTTTTAGTGGGAGAGCTTGGAAACGTTGGCAAGGTCAATTGCCAAGTTCACGATCTCCCCACGCTTCCAAGGTTCGGTTTGAACCTCGTTTGTTTCTGTCACCAAAACCCGCTTGCCGCCCTGCAATTCGATAGTGAATCTAGAAATATTTCCCAGGAAGTTCACTTCAACTAAGTTGCCCGAAAGCGACACGTGGCCTGTTTTCTTGCTGGCTGTCCTGTGCATGCTGATGTGCTCTGGTCGCACCGAGACGATTGAGTCAATACCCAGCAGCTGACTGCTTTCGGTTTTAGTGAAGATTGTCGAGGTGCCAACGAAGTCTGCAACAAAGGTATTGCTTGGGTTTTGATAGATCTCCTGAGGTGTGCCAAGTTGCACAATATTTCCCTCATTGAACACTGCCACCCGATCACTAAGCGATAAGGCTTCCGCTTGGTCGTGAGTCACAAAAATGAAAGAGATCTTAAGTTCGCGCTGAATCTCTTTCAGCTCGACCTGCATTTGTTCACGAAGCTTCAAATCCAAAGCTCCAAGCGGCTCATCAAGCAGAAGGACTTTTGGCTTTACAACAATTGCCCTAGCGAGCGCGATTCTTTGACGCTGACCTCCGGAGAGTTGGGAGGGTTTGCGCTCCCCCAGATTTTCAAGCCTCACAGTGCGCAGAGCCTCGCGCACTCGCTTCTCGCGTTCCGCCTTCGGCACCTTGCTTACTCGCAAACCGTACTCGATGTTCTCCTGGACGCTCATATGCGGGAACAGGGCGTAGTCCTGAAAGACGGTGTTGACTTCGCGGTCGAACGGGGGCACCTGAGATACATCTTTTCCGTAGAGCTCGATGCTGCCACTGGTGGGTTTTTCAAATCCGGCGATTAGCCGAAGCACAGTGGTCTTACCGGAACCACTTGGTCCGAGCATTGAGAAGAACTCGCCCTCTGCAATGTCTAGGTTTACGTTGTTTACCGCTTTTACGTCGCCAAAAGACTTGGTTAGTCCAGAGACTCGAATCGCTGGAACAGAGGGCATCTTCACTTCTCTTTCGAAACTATTCGAAGCCTAGCCCACAGCCCCCGTGGGTAAATCTCGTGGCTTATTCCACTTTGATAACGAAAGAGTCTAGACGTTGAAGCGGAACTCGACCACGTCGCCGTCTTGCATCACGTAGTCCTTACCCTCCATGCGCACCTTGCCAGCGGCCTTGGCGTCGTTCATCGAGCCGGCCTTGTCCAAATCTTCGAATGAGACGATTTCGGCCTTGATGAATCCGCGCTCGAAATCGGTGTGGATCACCCCAGCCGCCTGAGGGGCTTTCCAGCCTTTACCGATTGTCCAAGCGCGGGATTCTTTGGGGCCAGCGGTTAGGTAAGTCTGCAGGCCGAGGGTTTTGAAACCAATTCTTGCCAGCTGGTCAAGGCCGGACTCAGACTGACCGAGTGAACCAAGCAGTTCTTGCGCATCCTCTGGGCTCAGGTCGATTAATTCAGATTCGACCTTGGCGTCCAGGAACACAGCCTCGGCTGGAGCTACTAAATCCGCGAGTGCCTTTCTTTTTTCGCTACTTGTGAGGACGCTCTCATCAACATTGAAAACAAAAAGGATTGGCTTGGTAGTCAATAACCCCAGCTGCTTGATGGGCGTGATGTCGACCTTGCTGAGCGAAAGAGGAGTTCCTTCGTTCAGTACTTTGAGCGCCGCATCTACTGCTTCGAGTTGACTTCCGTCCGCCTTCTTACCCTTAACTTCTTTTTCAATTCTCGGTCTGGATTTTTCCAGGGTCTGTAGGTCGGCGAGAATCAATTCGGTGTTGATGGTTTCGATGTCGCTCTTAGCGTCAACCTTGCCATCGACGTGAATAACATCAGGATCAACAAAACCGCGCACCACCTGAGCAATCGCATCTGCTTCACGAATGTTCGCAAGGAATTGGTTTCCCAATCCTTCTCCCTCGGATGCGCCTCGGACAATTCCCGCGATGTCTACGAAAGATACCGGCGCAGGGAGGATTTTTTCCGACCCAAAAATCTTGGCCAGTCTCTCTAGTCGCTTGTCGGGAAGGTTCACCACACCAATATTTGGCTCAATCGTTGCGAATGGGTAATTCGCCGCCAAAACATTGTTTTTGGTTAGTGCGTTAAACAGGGTTGATTTGCCAACGTTTGGCAGTCCGACAATTCCGATAGTTAGGGCCACCGAGGAAGTTTATTGCCAAGGGCATAATTGTCAGGTGTCATTGACCTTCACCGCAATTGATTTTGAAACCGCGAATGGTTCTCCCGCTTCGCCGTGTGCGGTTGGTCTGGTGCAGGTTCAAGACGGTCAGATTGTTGATTCACTATCGATGCTGTTTCAGCCCCCGTACCCTCACAACTGGTTCCACGAGGGTAATATTCGAGTCCACGGCATCACCCCGGAGCAAATCGTTGACGCCCCACAGTTCGAAGAGGTGCTTCCCGAGCTGCTGCTCTTTGGTGCTGGATCCCCATTTATTGCCCACAATGCCAGTTTTGACATGGGGGTGCTCAGGGCAGCCGCCGAGGCCGTCGCGTTTGATCTGCCGGACCTTAGCTACGCCTGCAGCCTGAATATGGCCAGAAAGACCTACAACTTAGAGTCCTATCGCCTGAACGCGGTTGCCTATGCCGCCGGCCACGAGGAGTTCGACCACCACGATGCCCTGGCGGATGCCGATGCCTGTGCTCGAATTGTGCTGCACATGGCTAAGCGGCACGGTGCGCAGACGCTTGAGGAACTACTTTCGGCAACAAAGCAGCGCCTGAACCCGCTAAATGTCTGATTCCACTGCGATACTCAAAGCATGGAACCTCTTCTTTATATTGCCCTGGGGCTCGCAGTCGGTTTAGTCATCGGATTTCTGATTCCAAGGAAAGGCCGCGCCAACGATAGCCAATTGAACGCAGACCTAGCTGCTTCTCAGGCCACCGAGCGAGAGCTAAGAATCCAACTCGAGAAGAGCGAAGCGGCGAGGCAAGCGCAAGCAAAGAAAGAGGAAGAAGAGAACAAAATATTGCAGTCACTTGCTCCGGTAAAAACTCAACTCGAGCAAATGCAAACCGCTGTAAGTCGTCTAGAGAAAGAGCGAACCGAGCAATTTAGTTCAATCCAAGAGCAACTCAGAAGCGCAATCGAAACAGATGAAAATCTGCGCAAACAAACCCAGGCACTAGCGCAGGCACTCTCTTCCAATAGTCTTCGTGGAGTATGGGGCGAGGCGCAACTTCGAAAGCTCGTAGAACTTGCTGGCCTTATTAAGCACGCGGACTTTGATGAACAAGCCAGCATTTCAACCAATGCCGGTGCTGGTCGTGCGGATCTAGTAATTAATCTTCCCGGCGGAAAATCACTGGCAATTGATTCCAAGGTTCCTTTCAATTCTTATCAAGAAGCATCCACAATTTCTGAACTTGCTACCGGTGAAGAGCTGAACAGACGTAAGAGACTTATCGAAGAGCATGTCAAAGCCGTGCGGTCACATATTGATGCTCTCGGCTCGAAGGCTTACTGGTCGGGACTGAGCGCATCTCCTGATTTTGTGATTGCCTTTGTCCCGAGTGAATCACTGCTCTCCGCAGCGCTAGACGCAGACGCAAGTTTGCTGGAATACGCATTTAAAAAGAATGTGGCCCTGGCATCCCCTGTCAGCCTTTTCTCGGTTCTGAAGACCATCAACTACATCTGGCGACAGAATGCCGACGAGTCTCAGGTTCGCACGATGCTAAAGCTAGGGCAAGAGCTCTACGATCGGGTTGGTAAGGTGGCCGCCCTGGCGGACAAGCTTGGTCGCTCGATTCACGGTTCGGTCAAGGACTACAACGCCTTCGTGTCCTCTTTCGAATCCCGCATGCTGGTGAGCGCCCGCAAGCTCAATGACCTAGACGAGAATCAGCTGGGCACCCAAGAGATTGAGAGCCCCAGGGTCATCGAGGAGGCCCCCACTTCGGTCAGCGCGAAAGAGCTAGAGAGCTGACATATATAAAGGTTTGACTTGGCTATACTTCCAAGGGTCGCGCCTACAACGATGTGAGTGCCGCTAAGTAGCTTTCACATCAAGGAGTCCAGATGTCTGGAAATAAGTCACCTATCGTGACCCTGACCCCAGCCCCCACTCTTGACCGCACTTACTTCGTCAAGAATCTGCAGGAGGGTGCGGTAAACCGTGCGGAGCGGGTCGGCGAAGAACTTGCTGGAAAAGGCATCAATGTTTCTCGTGGACTTCGCCTCGCAGGCATCCCAGCACCCGGTGTTGTTCCAATTGGAAATGCCGACCCTGGAGTACTCAAGCGCACCGGTTCAGAATTCCTGGTCCCGCTTTGGGTTGAGGGAACCTTGCGCGTCTCAACCACAATCGTGGAATACGACGGTCCTACCACCAAGATCAATGAGGATCCTCGTGCACTGAAGCAATCGGACTGGGACGCCGTTGTCGCACTAACTGAAAAGACAGTTTTGGAAAACGATGCCAAATGGTTGGTTGTAGCCGGGGCTCACCCAAAAATCGTGGAGACCGGAGAAGTAATTGATCTCCAACCGCTCTTTGACCGCATGGAAAAACTCGGTGTTCGAGTGGTGCTTGACACTTCAGGTCCTTCGCTGCGTTACTGGGCACAAAAAGGTTTCGCAACCATCATGAAACCCAACGCTCATGAACTCGCTGAGTGTGTTGGTAGAGACCTGAACACTATTGGCGATGTGATTGATGCCGCGCACGAACTCAATCGCTGGGGTGTTAACTGTGTCCTTGCCTCACTCGGAGTCGACGGAATGATTGGCATTACTTCCTCTCATGCGATTCACGCCTACACCCAACCGGTAAAGGTGATTAACACCGTGGGTGCTGGCGATTCCACAATTGCGGGATTCCTCTCTGCCGTTACTTCACACCCTTCAGATTCAGATGACTTCGGCGTCGGATTTGACGTTGCCGAAGGAATCGCGGCCGCTGTCCAGTGGGGTGCAGCAAAGGTTCAGCAGCCAACTTCTGGTTTGCAGTCAATCGAAAATTTGGTTGAAGCCACAGTAGATCTTTTGCCTGACCGCGATCGCGTATTGGGCGAACCCGCTAGCGCAAAATAAAGGAGACACCATGGGTGTTGTGAATCACGATCAATACGTCGAAATGCTCGAGAGAGCAAAAAAGAATGGCTTTGCTTACCCTGCAATCAATGTCTCCTCTTCCCAGACTCTGAACGCCGCTCTCGCTGGGTTGCAAGAAGCAGGTTCAGATGGGATCTTGCAGGTCACAACCGGCGGAGCCGACTACTGGAGTGGCAGTAAGAAAAACCGAGTTTCTGGTGCACTTGGTTTTGTTGCCTTCGCTAGAGAAGTGGCAAAGAACTACGACATCAAAGTTGCCCTACACACCGACCACTGCAACCTTGAGCAGTTGGACACCTTTGTTCACCCACTGGTAGAACTCTCGGAAGAGGCAGTGAAGCAGGGCAAGGAGCCATACTTCAATTCCCACATGTGGGACGGCTCCGAAGTTCCACTGGCACAAAATCTTGAAATCGCACAAGGACTACTAAAGAGACTCTCCAACATCGGCGCAGTTTTGGAAATCGAGGTTGGTGCCGTAGGTGGCGAGGAAGATGGCATTGAGGGAGCAATTGACGAGCACCTCTACTCCACTGTCGCAGATGGAATGGCAACGGCCGAAGCACTTGGGCTTGGGGAGAATGGCCGCTACATCACAGCTCTAACATTTGGAAACGTGCACGGCGTCTACAAGGCTGGCAACGTGGTTCTTAGACCGGAGCTACTGAAAGATATTCAGGCCGAAGTTGGTAAAAAATATGGCAAGGAAAAGCCATTTGACCTCGTGTTCCACGGTGGCTCTGGCTCTTCAGAAGAAGAAATTAGCAACGCAGTGAAGTACGGCGTGATCAAGATGAACATCGATACTGATTTGCAGTATGCCTTCACCCGTCCAATCGCGGATCACATGTTCAAAAACTACAACGGTGTGCTCAAGGTTGATGGCGATGTTGGAAACAAGAAGACCTATGACCCAAGAGCCTGGGGCAAGCTTGCAGAAGCTGGCATGTCGGCCCGCGTTGTCGAAGCTGCACAGCAGCTTGGTTCGGCCGGAAAATCTAAGTGGTAGAAATTGCCTAAAGAGATAAGCCCGTTGTATGACAACGGGCTTCCTCGCTTTAAGGGCGAATACCTAGAGGGCGAAATGCATGGTGCTTGGGAGTTTTATCGCAAAGACGGATCTCTGATGCGTTCAGGTGAATTCGAGAGGGGACAACAGGTCGGGATCTGGAAGACATTTGACAGAGACGGAAATCTTGTCAAAGAGACAAAGTTCTAGTCTCGCTTGGCCTTGTTTGAAGTGTCCTCGCCCCAGCTTTGAGGTCTTTGCGAAGTTCCTTCGGCAAAGAGAACTGCACATCTTCTTCGGCGGTGGTGACGGTTCGAACGTCATCAAACTCTCGCTTGGCTAAGTAATCCAAAACCTCTGAAACCAAATCTTCTGGCACGGAAGCACCGGAGGTTACTCCAACGGTCTGTACTCCCTCAAACCATGCCTCTTCGATTTCTGTGTAGTCGTCAACTCGGTAAGCAGCCTTTGCGCCAGCCTCCAGCGCGACTTCCACCAATCTCACGGTGTTTGAGGAGTTCGCGGAACCAACCACGATCACCAAATCGCTGTCGGCTCCGACTTTCTTGATTGCGACCTGACGGTTTTGGGTTGCGTAGCAAATGTCATCGCTTGGCGGATTTTGCAGAGTAGGGAACTTCTCTCGAAGTTTCACCACGGTCTCCATGGTTTCATCAACCGACAAAGTGGTCTGAGATAGCCAAATCACCTTGCTGGGATCCTTTACTTTGGCTTTGGAGACACCATCAGTTCCGTCCACAAGTTGAACTGCGTGTGGTGCCTCACCTGCGGTACCTTCAACTTCTTCGTGACCCTCGTGACCAATTAGGAGGATGTCGTAGCCCTCCTTGTCAAACCGTTGCACCTCGCGGTGAACCTTGGTGACCAGCGGGCAGGTGGCGTCGATAGTTTGCTGATTCCTGGCCGCGGCAGCCTCAATTACTGCCGGAGACACTCCGTGGGCGGAGAACACCATCACGCAGCCCTCTGGGGCCTCGTCCACTTCGTCCACAAAAATCGCCCCACGCTTCTCAAGGGATGCCACGACGTGCTTGTTGTGCACAATCTGCTTGCGAACATAAACCGGCGCCCCATAGTGATCCAGGGCCTTCTCGACTGCGATAACGGCTCGGTCAACCCCGGCACAGTAGCCCCTGGGGGCAGCCAGTAGGACCTTTTTGGTGTCTTTCACGCCGTTATCCTTAATCACAGTCACAGCACTATCTTACGAACCACCCATAGGGGGCAGCTTGGAGCAGCAAATAGCCGCTGAAGAGTCCCAATCAAGGGTCTCATCAGAACATTCCCCCTGGCAGGTTTCCCAGCTTTCTAAATCGCTCAGGGATTGGATAGAAAAGCTCGGGAAGGTCTGGGTTGAGGGTGAGCTCCAGTCCTTTCAGCTAAAGCCAGTGGGGGTATTTGCTTCGCTCAGAGACCTTGATGTTGAAAATGCCGTTGAGCTCCACGCCTTCAATAACTCTGGTGCGGTAATTCAGGAAGGGTTGAAACAGGGAGATCGTGTCTTAGCCCTGGTCAAGCCTCAGTTCTGGCCAAAAAACGGCAAGTTGTCAATGCAGGTCTTCGAGATCAAAAAGGTTGGTCTTGGTGAACTCTTAGAGCGGATTGAAAAACTTCGTCAGCAGTTGGCAAAAGAAGGACTTACCTCCCCCGAGAGAAAAAAGGCACTGCCATTTTTGCCAAATCGAATTGGTCTTATCACTGGAGCAAACTCAGATGCCGAGAAGGACATCCTGCAGAATGCAAAACTTCGCTGGCCGGAAGTCCAGTTCGAGGTGATTCACACCCATGTTCAAGGCGACAAAGCCGTTGGCGAGATCATCTTTGCGATGCAACAACTAGATTCCATGCCCGAAGTTGATGTAATCATCATCGCCCGAGGCGGAGGGTCATTCCAGGATCTGCTGCCATTTAGTGATGAGAGGCTTGTAAGAGCAGCGGCAAATCTTTCTAAGCCATTTATTTCCGCCATTGGGCACGAAAATGACAGGCCAGTACTGGATGACGTTGCGGACCTGCGAGCATCTACACCGACCGATGCTGCTAAACGTGTTGTACCGGATGTGGTTCAAGAGCGCAGAGATTTGGGGCAACTACTCAATAGAGCCGCCATGCGCATTAGCAACTATCTCGAGTCGCAATCGCAACTTATTGAAAACATCAGATCAAGGCCAGTGCTAGCTTCGCCATTTGGGTTTATCGAAACCCTGGAAGAAAGCGTTCGTCAACTAAGAACCAGAGT
>JBEEIU010000095.1:0-4196 GCA_041169705.1 Actinomycetota bacterium | reverse complement strand
TCCCAAAAGTTTTCAATCCCGCTTTGCGCAATGTATTTCCGGTAGAGACCACATCCGCTACGACATCCGCAACGCCGAGTTGAATTGCGGACTCTACTGCGCCATCAAGTTTGACAATTGTCGCCTTGATTCCTTTTTGATCTAGGTAATCGGCAACGAGATTAGGGTAGGCAGTCGCGACTCGTTTCCCGGCTATAGCCGCGATATCGGAAATGCCGGAATCTGAACGCGCAGCAAATCGGAAGGTTGAGGCCCCGAATCCCAGGTCCGCAACTTCTTCGGCCTTTGAGTTGGAGTCCAACAACAGGTCAAGCCCGGTAAGACCAGCGTCCAACGAACCCTCACCTACATAGGTTGCGATGTCTCTAGGGCGCAGATAGAAAAACTCAACATCATTTCGGTCATCAACCAGGTGTAGTTCCTGAGGGTCTCGTCTAACCGCGTAGCCAGCTTCCTTGAGCATAGAAATGGCGGAATCAGAGAGGATTCCCTTGTTCGGTATGGCGACTCTAAGCATCAGAGTTTCTCCTCAACCTTGGACAGCGGTATGTTTCGAGCAATCAGTATCAATTGCAGATAGTAGATAAGTTGCGACACTTCCAGGGCAACTTGATCATCCGACTCGTGCTCAGCTGCCATCCATACCTCAGCGGCCTCTTCGACGACTTTCTTACCAATTTCATGCACCCCGGCCGCCAAGAGACGCGCGGAGTTTGAGCTCTCAGGCTCGGCCGCAACCTTAGTTAAAAGCTCGGCGTAGAGTTCGTCGAAGGATTTCATGCGTCTAGGTTAGCCCTAGTGCCCTTTGAGCGCAGCCCCCCTGAGCTGGCGAATTTTCTCGTTTCTGTCCTCAAAACTAAAAATGGCGGATCCGGCAACAAAGACATCCGCTCCCAGCTCGGCCAACTGGGCAATATTGCTCTCGGTCACTCCGCCATCTACCTGCAGTCCGATTTGAAGATTGTGTGCTCTAAGGTGTGACCGCGCCTGAGCAATTTTGGGCAAAGTCTCCTCCAGGAGTTTTTGACCCCCGAAACCTGGCTCAACAGTCATGACCAGCAGCATGTCGAATTCAGTGAGTAGTTCCTCTACCTGACCAAATGGTGTTCCAGGCTTGATCGCGATTGCCGCCTTTACACCCTCTGCCTTGATGGCTCTGGCTGTAATGATCGGATTCTCTGATGCTTCAACATGGAAAGTTACTGAGCTAGCTCCAAGCTTGGCAAACTCCGGGGCCCATTTGTCAGCGTTCTCAATCATCAAATGAAGATCAAGTGGCAGAGTGCTCTGTTTGGATAAGGACTCCACCATTTTTTGCCCAAAAGTTAGATTAGGCACGAAGTTGTTATCCATAACGTCGACGTGGATGGCATCTGCCTCAGATATGGTTGCGAGTTCTGATTCCAGGTTCAGAAAGTCGGCTGAGAGAATGCTTGGGTGGATTAGCACAGTTGAAGCCTAGGGCTTTCTCAATACCGCAAGGAACATTGCATCGGTGCCGTGTTTGTGAGTCCAGAGCTGTGCAAGCTTTCGCTTCCCAGAAAATTCGAGTGCAGGATTTACTCGCTGTAAAAGCCCTGGTGCAGATAGCAGCTCGAGGTCTGGGTGCCTATCTAGGAAAGCTGCAATTTGCCCATTAGTCTCTGACAATGTTGGGGTGCAGGTTGCGTAAGCCAGGTGACCCCCTGGCTTCAGGGCGTCGTAGGCTGCTTCTAGTAGTTCCTGTTGAATCTTTATAAGGCCTGGTAACTGGTCGGGCTTTTTTCGCCACCTAGATTCGGGCTTGCGCCTCAAAGATCCCAAACCAGAGCAAGGGGCATCCAAGAGAATTGCGTCATAGGTGTTCGCTTTTGCGCTCTGACCGTTGGAGACAATCACAGTAGAGACCTCAGGCTTCGATAGAGCCTGCCTCACTAATTCAGCCCTCTGTTCGTTCGGCTCAAGGCAATCCAGCTTTCCACCATCAGGTGCAATTCCGGCTTCCAAAACCGCAGACTTACCTCCAGGTCCTGAGCACATGTCCAGCCAACGCCCCGACTTGTTCCCCACTTCTAAAAGAGCAAGCGCAATAAGTTGTGAACCCTGATCCTGCACCCTCACTCCTGGAATCTTCAACAGCGGTTCCGGGTTGCCATGCGTTACGAATCCAATTGGCGACGCGGAACCTTTCTCCGTTCCCAGTTCGTTCAATCTGACTTCAGCTTCGGTATTTGGCAGGGCGGTGAGATTAATTTCTGGGGTCTGATTATTCGACTCCAGTAATGCCTCTAGTTCCGTCGGGCAACCGTCGGCATCCAAAGCAGCTTTTAGAGCTGAAACGACCCAGGCAGGATGTGAATAGCGAATTGCTAGTTTTTCAAGTTCGCTTTTCCCGCGAAGGCTATCCTCCAACAGACCCTCAAACCCCTTTCGCTCTGCATTTCTCAGAACAGCATTTGCTAATCCAGCAGCGTTCGATTCGAAGCTCTTTACCAACTCAACTGCCGTGTGAATTGCGGCATGGGCAGGAACTCTCATGCGAAAAAGCTGATGCATTCCTAGCTGGAGGCACAGCCTGAGTTTTGGTGAAAGGGTCTTACCTGGTGTTAGTTGATTTATAAATTCGTCATACTGGAGTCTCCAGCGGAGTGTCCCATAGCTCAGCTCCTGAACAAGACCGCGATCTGACTCCTCAAGACCGGATTGACCAAGAACCTTTGGGAGCAAAAGATTGATGTAGCTGTCGCTCTGTTCCACCCTATTTAGAAGGTTCAGCGCGACAGTGCGAGCGTCACTCAAAGCGAATACCCCCGCGTTGACCCCTGTACCAATCCGCCGCCTTCATTGGTTTTTTCCCCGCAGGCTGCACTTCGAGTAATTCGTAGTGAGTACCAGAACCACAGACCACTGAAACTTTTTGAGAATCAAAAATTACCGTTCCAAGTTCGCGACTTTGGTCCTCCAACTTCTCCCAATTCACATTTCCCAAAGGGCGCCCGTGCAAAATTCGAAGTTCGCCGCTTTGCGATTCGGTCCATGCAATTGGCTCGGGAAAGTACGCTCTGACTCGGCGATCGACTTCCTGGGCCGTCAGTTCAAAGCTAAGCTTCGCGTCCTTTCGGTGTATCTTGCCCGCATGGGTTGGCTCCCCCTGCTGTGGCTGAGGCTTGACTTCAGCTCCCAGTGCGTCGAGCAGAAGATCCACGCCTTTAGACGTGAAACGCTCGAGGGCGGCTCCCGCGGTCTCGCCATCCAGAAAGCCCATCGGAGCTTGACTAATCAGTGGCCCAGTGTCCAAACCGGAGTCAATTTTAAAAATCGATATTCCGCTTGCCTCTCCAGTAACCATGCTCAGCTGCAATGGTGCTGCACCGCGCCACTTGGGCAAAAGACTGAAATGAATATTCCACCAAGGGAGGACATTTAGCGCTTCATCCGAAATCATCGCGCCAAAGGCGATGACAATTGCCAAATCCGCCCCAGCGTTCTCTATTTGCTTCAACTGTGAATCATCAAAGCGATTGCTTTTCAGAATTGGAACACCCAATTCAGCGGCAACTTCGGCAACCGGAGATGACCTTAATTCGCGCGATCTACCAAATGGGGAGTCTGGGCGAGTTATCGCTAGCACCACTTCGTGATGCTTTACTAACTCTTTCAATGCTTGAGCCGCATTGGTTGGGGTTCCGGCGAAGATTAGCTTCATTTCTAGAGGGCTCTCATATCATCCATAACGATACGCAATCCCCTGCGATTTCCCTGCTTTGTTGACCTAGGAGCGGTCTTGACTGCAACTTCTCGCAGAATCTCACTGACTCGGTTTCCGCTGCTGTAATTGAATCGGAAAAGCACCTGAGACAAGTCCTGTTCTTTTGAATAACGCAAAGTCTCTGCTCCTGCCGCGACAAGCTTGGATACCAAGTCGTCAAGTGTGTCTGTTGCGCCTTCAACGCTGCAGACTCTGTATGCGGGCGGAAGCTTTAGCTGCCGAAGTTCATTCAGATTGAGCTTTGCCCAAGCTACCCACTGACCAAGAGAGATAACTTTTCCTAATTCTCCACTGAGTCCCGCTGCCAAGGCTCGACCATCGGGCTGAAGAAGACTTAGTGCGTCAGTCCAGTCGCGAAGCGCAATCTCTTCACTGCGAAGACTCTCTCTGGATAACCACACATCACAATCCAGAATTAGAACTCCAGCAAATTTGTTCCATCCGTTGG
>JBEEIU010000094.1:0-6333 GCA_041169705.1 Actinomycetota bacterium | reverse complement strand
GCTGCTCTGGCCTTCAAGGTTATGACCCACCCATTCTTTGGTCGTCTGACTTACATTCGCGTTTACTCAGGTTCCGCAGAGTCAGGTGCTCAGGTTATTAACTCAACCAAGGGCCGCAAGGAGCGCATTGGAAAGCTATTCCAGATGCACGCCAACAAGGAAAACCCAGTTGACTCGGTAACCGCAGGCCACATCTACGCAGCAATTGGTCTAAAGGATGTCACCACCGGTGACACTCTGTGTGACCCAGACCACCAGATCGTGCTTGAAAGCATGACCTTCCCTGAGCCAGTTATCTCGGTAGCTATTGAGCCGAAGACCAAGGGTGACCAGGAGAAGCTAGGTCTTGCAATTCAGAAGCTTGCCGAAGAAGACCCAACCTTCCGCGTTGAGCACGACCACGAAACTGGACAGACCGTTATCTCGGGTATGGGTGAGCTTCACCTAGACATCCTGGTTGACCGTATGCGCCGTGAGTTCAAGGTCGAGGCCAACGTAGGTAAGCCTCAGGTTGCTTACCGCGAGACCATTCGTCGCGTGGTTGACAAGCACGACTACACCCACAAGAAGCAGACCGGTGGATCTGGTCAGTTTGCGAAGGTGCAGATCAAGCTTGAGCCTCTAGAAGTAGAAGGCGACAAGACTTACGAGTTCGTTGATGCCATCACCGGTGGACGTGTTCCTCGCGAATACATTCCTTCCGTTGACGCCGGTATCAAGGACGCCATGGGTTCCGGTGTGCTAGCCGGTTACCCAATTGTTGGAGTAAAGGCAACCCTTTTGGATGGTGCCTACCACGACGTGGACTCCTCCGAAATGGCATTCAAGATTGCAGGTTCGATGGCCTTCAAGGAGGCCGCGCGCCTAGCACAACCAGTTCTGCTTGAGCCGCTGATGTCGGTCGAGGTGCGCACCCCTGAGGAATACATGGGTGACGTCATCGGAGACCTAAACAGCCGCCGTGGGCAGATCCAGTCGATGGATGACGCATCAGGTGTGAAGGTTGTTCGCGCCCTGGTGCCGCTGTCGGAAATGTTCGGTTACGTTGGTGACCTTCGTTCAAAGACCTCTGGACGCGCTGTGTACTCGATGACCTTCGAGACCTACGCCGAGGTTCCAAGGAACGTGGCTGACGAAATCGTTCAGAAGGCTAAGGGCGAGTAGAAATTTTCTACCGTTTTCTGGCTAAGATAGAAAGTCTGTAAACCCCAAATCAGAGTCGGCCTCCTTGGTCGATGATTTACTACGGATCCAATAGGAGGACCCACAATGGCTAAGGCGAAATTCGAGCGCACTAAGCCGCACGTCAACATCGGAACCATTGGTCACGTTGACCACGGTAAGACCACTCTGACTGCGGCAATCACCAAGGTGCTACACGACAAGCTGCCAGCTCTAAACCAGAGCTACGCATTCGACCAGATCGATAACTCTCCAGAAGAGAAGCAGCGCGGTATCACCATCAACATCTCCCACGTGGAGTACCAGACCGAGAAGCGCCACTACGCTCACGTAGACGCTCCAGGTCACGCTGACTACATCAAGAACATGATCACCGGTGCCGCACAGATGGACGGCGCAATCCTTGTGGTTGCAGCAACCGATGGTCCAATGCCTCAGACCAAGGAGCACGTGCTTCTTGCTCGCCAGGTTGGTGTTCCTTACATCGTTGTAGCGCTAAACAAGTCTGACATGGTAGACGACGCAGAAATTCTTGAGCTCGTTGAGGTTGAGGTTCGCGATCTACTATCCCAGTACGAATTCCCAGGCGACACCGCACCAGTTGTGCAGGTATCCGCTCTGAAGGCACTTGAGGGTGACGCGAAGTGGGCAGCAACTGTTGCTGACCTAATGGACAAGGTTGACGAGTTCATCCCTGAGCCAGTTCGCGACCTAGACAAGCCATTCCTAATGCCAGTAGAAGACGTCTTCACCATCACCGGTCGTGGAACTGTTATCACTGGAAAGATCGAGCGTGGCCAGATCAAGGTAAACGACGAAGTTGAAATCGTTGGAATCCGCGACAAGCAGAAGACCACCGTTACCGGTATCGAAATGTTCCGCAAGCTTCTCGACTACGCAGAGGCTGGAGAGAACGTAGGTCTACTACTTCGTGGAACCAAGCGTGAAGAAGTTGAGCGTGGACAGGTTGTTGTAAAGCCTGGTTCAGTAACTCCTCACACCAACTTTGACGCCAACGTCTATATCCTTTCCAAGGAAGAGGGTGGCCGTCACAACCCGTTCTACGCGAACTACCGTCCACAGTTCTACATCCGTACCACTGACGTAACTGGTGTTATCACCCTTCCTTCAGGTACTGAAATGGTTATGCCTGGTGACACCACCAACATGACCGTTGAGCTAATCCAGCCGATTGCTCTAGAAGAAGGACAGCGCTTCGCGATCCGTGAGGGTGGCCGCACCGTTGGTGCCGGTACCGTTACCAAGATCAACAAGTAAGTTCTAAACAAACTCGAATCTAAAACCCCCTGGGAAACCAGGGGGTTTTTGATTTGGTGATTTCGATAATCCTAAAAAATCGGGCAAGAGCGGAAGTCTGCCACCAGTGATTGAATTTAGATAAGCGAGGTGATTGAAGTTCTTATTGAATCTAGGGCAGTAAAGCTAACTACTCGAACCGGCATTGAGGTTCGAAGAACTCTGCCCCACGCCAAGTTGAAAACAATTGGTGCTTGGTGTTTTGTTGATCACTTTGGTCCCACCACTCAAACTGACGGCATGGTGGTTGCCGCTCACCCCCACACTGGACTGCAAACCGTTACCTGGCTACTCGAGGGCGAGATAGAGCATCGCGACAGTATTGGGTCAGTTCAAATAATCCGCCCTGGAGAACTGAACCTTATGACCGCTGGCCACGGAATCTCACACAGCGAACTTTCGCTTGCCAATTCCGAGACTCTCCACGCCGTGCAGTTGTGGGTGGCCCTTCCAAAGGAAGCCTTGGATATTGCTCCCGAATTTGAACATCAGGCCAATCTGCCCCGTTTTGATTCAGATAACTACTCTGGGACTGTCCTGGCGGGTGAATTCATGGGACATAAGGCGCCAACAAAAATCTTCTCCGAGATGGTGGGGGTCGAACTAAGAATCCCAGCTTGGGAGGATGTGATTCTCCCGATTCGCACCGATTTTGAGTACGGGGTCCTAGCTATCCAAGGTTCCGCGAAGGTTTCGGGGAAACAGGTCCCCACCAGCAGTCTGTTTTATGTGGCTCCTGGATCCAAAAGCCTTGAGATCAAGACCGAGAATGAGCCGGTCACGCTGATGGTCCTTGGGGGAGTTCCGTTCCCAGAGAAGATCTTGATGTGGTGGAACTTCATTGGCCGAAGTCACGAGGACGTGGCCAGGGCGCGCGAGGAGTGGAACTCCAGGAACCCTAGGTTTGGCAAATTTGAGGACAAGATTGGGGGCTGGATTCCGGCCCCGGACTTGCCGAATGTGACCTTGCAGCCTCGGTGATTAGAAGGGGATTCTTGCTGTTACCCTGAGTCCGCCCAGCTCTGATCGTGTGAGTATCATCTGACCTTTGTGACTCTGGATGATTCTGGCCATGATGCTCATACCAAGCCCGTAGCCACCTGATTTTCGCGAACGAGATTTATCAAAACGCTTGAAAGCTGTGAATTCCTGGTTTTCTTCAAGTCCTTGAATTCCCTGTCCAGCGTCGTGGATGTCAAAGACAAATTCATTTTCATCTGAACTCAGACTGACAAGGACCTTGGCGTTAGGCAACGTGTGATTTCTAATGTTTGCAAAGGCGTTGCTAAAAAACTGGCTCAACAATTTTTGAGATCCTAGAAATTCTCGAGAAAGAGAATTCTCAAAAATAACGGGTCGGTCGGGTTGCAAAGTCTTTAGGTCATCAACTAAGGCACTGACAATTTCGGAAACATCAAACAATTCTTTGTCAATTTCGGATTCTTCACCTAGCTGCGCTAGCAACAAAATGTCATCTATCAGTGATTGCATTCGAAGTGCCTCAGAAAGCGATCGCTCTGAATACTTTTTAACTTGTTCAGGATCCAGTGAGGGTGACTGCAGCAATTCGAGATAACCGCGAATCACAGTCAGCGGCGTCCTCAATTCGTGTGATGCATCGGAGAGAAAATCTTGCATCTTTTGATTCGAACCCTGCAGTTGATCAACCATAGCGTTCAGTGCTTTCGAGAGACTAATCAATTCTTCGCTACCACCCTGGACATTCAATGGCGAAGTGGATCCTTCGGCAATTTTCTTTGCCTCGTCCGCCAGTTTCTGCACTAAGACAAGGTCTCGTCTCATCACCAAGATTGAAATTGTCCCGGCAAGCACAGCCGCAAGGATTGACAGAATAACAATCGGAAGCGCGGCATCTGCTGATGCCTGATTTACTCGATTAGCCGAGACAGCGAATATAAGTTTTTGCTCTGAACCCAAGTCGAGTTCTTTTGTAATTAGGCCCGGCGAAGCCAGGTCTCCAGCGGACTCCTGCAGTGGAGTGACCGTCCCGTCTAGTTCTACAAACCCCAGGGAAATCTCTAAGGTGCTAGAGAGAAACAGAGCCTCAGAGAGCGGATCAGTCTCGTTGCTTTGCACCTCCGCAACAATCTGATCGAGCTGCTCTTCTAACAATGCAATACCCGATTGATGATTAATGAACACCGATGCCAGTCCCACTGAACTCCCCGCTAGGGCGGTGACTCCAGCGGTTGCAATCGCGACTTTGTATTTGAGCAACATCAGGTATCCGCGATTTCAAAACCAACGCCGCGAACTGTCCTGATTCCACTGAAGCTTTCAGTATGAATCTTTTTTCTCAAATAAGAAATGAAAGTATCGAGCACTGTTGCATTCTCTAAGAAACCTAAGCCCCATACTTCGTCCAACAACGCGTGCTTGGTCAAAACTCGATTCTTGTTTTCCATGAGGTAACCAAGCAATCGAAATTCAGTTGGGGATAATTCAACTTCTCTTCCATCGACCGTCACCCTATGCCGATTGGGATCCAGCGTGACCGGACCGCAGTGCAAAATTTCCTCAACCTGAGAAATTTTTCTAGTTCTTTTCAAAATGGCACGGATTCTAAGAGTTAGTTCTTCTAATCCAAAGGGCTTAGTTATGTAGTCATCGGCGCCGAGCTTGAGGCCTCGAGTTATGTCCACTTTCTCATTTCGAGCGGTGAGAAAAATAACTGGAGTTTCTGCGTCACGCTCCCTTAGTTTTTCAATGAGTTGGTAACCATCCAGCTTGGGCATGTTGACATCAGTCACAACCAAGTCAAAATTTTTCTTACGAATCAGCTGCAAAGCTTCGAGGCCATCAGTAGCGGAATCTACCTGAAAGCCAGCAATTGAGAGGGCGTCCACAATCATTTCCAGCACAGCTGTTTCGTCATCGATGACCAGGATGCTGCCAACACTCATGGGGCTATGTTAGAAAAACAATTCAAGTCTTGGGGAACCCCTAGGAGCATCCAAGTCACTTAACAGAGTCTTAACAGAGTTGCTTCGGCATTCTTATTGCACTGGCTGACTAACCAAAGGACAAAAATGACAAACAAGACAGGTGCTAAGTACCTAGTTGTAGCCCTTGCGGCCGCTGCCCTAACCATGGGAACGGCTGCCCCAAGCTTTGCGGTAGAGCAGCCTCTGGCTGCAACCGACTCTTCGTCGACTAGTTCTCCAGTCGTTGCTCGCAAGGATCGTGCCGCAATAGAAGCATTCAAGTCAGCCAAAGCTGATTACCAGACCGCAATTGCCGCCTTCCGCACGGCTAAAGCAGACTTCGAGGTTCAGAAGGCTGCCTACCAGGCCGCTATGGAAGAACTTCGCCCAACCCTGAAGGCCTACTCAGATGCCAAAAAGGTGATCGGACAGACCTTCGCAACTACCGTGAGGGCAGCCAAGGCCACGTATGACGCAGTACTAGCCTCGGATGCCTCGGCCGAAGAGAAACTTGCCGCTAAGACCACCTTTGAACAAGCCAAAACTGCGGCAGCGGCAGCCAGAACAGCCGCCATTGAGGCCCTCGGCCCAGCCCCAGTAAAGCCAGCGGCGCCGGTGAAACCCACTAAGCCAGTAAAGCCGGTCCGTCCGTAACCCCAGGGTTACAGCTCAAAAACCCTCGCCCTTCCTCCATGGGGCGAGGGTTTTGGCAATTCAAGGTCAATTTATGAAGAAAAACTTGCACACCGGTCTCTCACTGTGGCAGAATTCTTGGGTTCATGAGTCTTTGCCTCATTCTGAGGTGAACCACTACGAGCGATGTGCACAGCAATGGGCCGGCCGTAGCTAGAACCAAAAAACTTATCTGATTCATAGTTTTCGGGTTGTT
>JBEEIU010000093.1:0-8195 GCA_041169705.1 Actinomycetota bacterium | reverse complement strand
ACCGTTACACAGAATCGAAGCTAAATGCATCGTTGCGTTTTAGCTCTTGGTTCCAATCTGGGAGATCGAGGGCAAACTCTTTTTCAAGCAATTGGTTCAATTGCCAAAATTCCGCAGACTTCGCTCGAGGGAGTTTCACCGCTAGTCGAATCTCACGCGCTAACTCCCAATGGTTTCGACCAGTCACAACCAAACTATTTGAATTGCGTTGTTGAAGTCAGGACAGATCTTTCTCCTGAAGCTCTGCTTCAAGAGATAAATAAGGTTGAAATCAAGTTCGGTCGCGAGCGAAGTGAGAAGTGGGCATCCAGAACTTTGGATATTGACATCGTCACATTCGGTAAGTTGGAAATAGAAACTGATGAGCTCACAATCCCTCACCCAAGAGCGTACGAACGCGGATTTGTTTTAGTTCCTTGGGTGTTGCTAGATGAAAACGCTGTACTACCGGGTTTTGGTTCCGTCTCGCAACTTGCAAAAAAGTATGCTTCCGAGGTCTGGGTGTTTGAAGATGCAGATTAAGTTTCACACTTACTTTGCTTGGTTTGTTTTGGGAATCATTCTTGGTACATCAACCTCGCAACTACTGGTTTCGACCGGCGAAGCCTTCCCACTAAGCCCGGTTTCGCTTTCGATCACTCTGTTTGTTTGTGCGGTACTTGGCTACTCATTCACAATCCCAATCTTGCGTTACCGCAAGAAAATAGATCGCTTTGCAAAGGGTGAAATAAAGGATCGTCCGGCACGGGTAAATCCATTTATTGCTTTTCGAATTTTGGTCTTTGCCCGCTCCGTTGCGATTGCCGGTGCTGGATTTCTCGGATGGCACTTAGGTCAGCTGATTTGGCTTTTTGCCTTTTCTGTAGCGGCCTCGGGGCTGGTGCTGCAGACCATCTTTGGCGCTATTGGAGGAGCAGCTATGTTGGTCGCGGGCCTACTTGGTGAGCAGAACTGCAAGACTCCGGAGGACCCTAAGGATGGTGCCATGTGAGGGTCGGAATAATCGGTAACCAGCCCTGCGGGCCAGTCCTTGCAAAGGCCTGGGCGAGTTCGGGCCACGAACTAGTTGGTGCAGCCGTTGACAGTCCGGAGGCCATTGAGCGCATTGAAGCCCTGCTACCAGATTTGCCCATCGCTGGTATGGCGGCAGTAACTGAAGATGCCGAAGTAGTTCTGCTAGCTGTTCCTGATGCTGACGTGGAAATAACATGCGCCGGTCTTGCCGACCTATCCCTATTTGGTCCTCGCAAAATTGTCATCCACTTTTCACCGAGCAATGGTTACGAAGTCTTGAGTGCTGCTGCGCTTCACGGTGCAGTCACAATCGCAATGCATCCGGTATTGAGTTTTACTGGAACCAGCGTTGATCTGCAGGTGCTAAAGAATTCTGTTGTCGCGGTGACTGCTCCAGATGTTTATCTGCCTATCGCACAGGCTCTAGCAATCGAATTGGGTGCAGAACCAATTGTTGTGAAGCAGGAGCAGCGAGCAGCTTACGCCGAAGCCTTTGAAGTAGCGTCTGATTTTTCGCGACTGGTTGTGCAACGCGCGCTTGGGATTCTCTCTGATGCCGAAGTTGACTCACCACGTGAACTCGTAGTCCCTGTTGTTCGGGCAGCAATTGACGAGGCCTTGAGACAGGGGCCACTCAAGATTTATCCTGAGGATGCGCAGTGATAGTTGCTCGCACCGAATCGCAATTGAGAGTTTCACTACCAAAGGGTTTGAGAATCGGCTTCGTGCCAACTATGGGCGCACTTCATAAAGGCCATTTATCACTGATTGAGATTGCGAAGCAAAACACAGACTTTGTTGTTGTTTCGATTTTTGTGAACCCCCTGCAATTCTCCGCAGGGGAAGATTTTGATAAGTACCCCAGAGTTTTGGATCAAGATATTTCACTTTTGGAAGCTGCGAATGTTGACCTGCTTTTTGCGCCAGATTCAGAAGCGATCTATCCGAACGGTCAAGTTGTCACTGAGTCGGCAGGGGAATTAGGCACTCATTTTGAAGGAGAATCCCGGCCTGGGCATTTCGACGGGATGCTGACCGTTGTGAAGCGCTTGATGGATTTGGTCCGGCCAGATGTCGCGGTATTCGGACAAAAGGATGCCCAGCAAGTCGCGTTGGTTCGAGAGCTTCTGAAGCATGAAAAAATTGCGGGCAAGCAAGTTGAACTAGGGGTAGGGCCAACCCTTAGAGAAGATTCAGGACTTGCACTCTCCAGCCGAAACAGATACCTATCTGCATCGGAACGCCAAATTGCCGGCACGATTTCGAAAGGACTTTTTGCCGCGAATGGCTCTGGCTCCCGAGAAGAAGCTCTATCGCGTGCCAAGGCGGCAATTCATCCCGAAGCTAGACTGGAATATCTGGAGTTGGTCGATGAAGGCTTCCAACCGGTGAAGTCTGATTTTCAGGGCAAAGCCCTGATGATTGTGGCCTGCAAGGTTGGAACTACCAGACTTATTGACAACCACATGGTTGAAATTGAGAGGGAAGCGTGAGCGAAGAGCTAGAAGAGCAAGATCTGCCGGAGCAGATTGCTATTCGTCTTGAAAAGCGCGAGAAGCTGAACCAGATTGGTGAGGCCTACCCCGTTTCGCTGCCAATTACCCACACCATTGAAGCCACCAAGGCTAAGTACCCAAATCTTGAAGCAGACGTCTCTACCGGTGAAGTTGTTGGCCTTGCTGGCCGAGTCATGTTCTTTAGAAACACCGGAAAGCTTTGCTTCGCGACCCTGCAGTCTGGAACTGGCGAGCGAATTCAGGCCATGATCAGCCTCGACAAGGTTGGCGAAGAGCAGCTTGAAAACTGGAAAGCGCTGGTTGATCTTGGTGACCACATTTTTGTTCAGGGCGAAGTCATTACTTCAAAGCGCGGTGAGCTGAGCATCTTGGCTGACAAGTGGCTCATGGCCGCTAAGACAATTCGACCAATGCCAAACCTGCACAACGAATTAGGTGAAGAGTTTCGAGTTCGCCACCGCTACATCGATTTGATTGTTCGTGATCGTGCGCGTGAGGTTGTCAAGATTCGCGCAGAGGTTATGCAGTCGCTTCGCAACACATTTGCAAACCGTGCATTCATGGAAGTGGAAACACCAATGCTCCAGGTAATGCACGGTGGAGCATCGGCTAGACCATTTAAGACTCACTCGAATGCATTGGACACCGAACTTTTCTTGCGCATCGCTCCCGAACTTTTCCTCAAGCGCGCGGTCGTTGGCGGGCTAGAGCGAGTATTTGAGATCAATCGCAACTTTAGAAACGAAGGGGCTGACCGCACACACTCTCCGGAGTTTGCAATGCTTGAGGCTTACGAAGCCTATGGCGATTACAACACCATGGCCGATCTCACTCAAGAACTTATTCAAAATGCTGCGATGGATGTTTTTGGGTCACACGTTGTTGACATCGAGGACGGCGAGCAAAATGATCTGGGTGGAACGTGGCCACGCATCTCGATGTTTGAATCTCTTTCCGAAGCGGCCGGAGTGGAAATTACTCCGCAGACCGAGCTAAGTGAATTGAAGGCGCTTGCAAAGAAACTTGACATTGAGATTGAACACCCACTGCACGGCAAATATGTCGAGGAACTTTGGGAACACTTTGTGAAGCCAAAACTCAGTCGTCCAACCTTTGTAACCGACTTCCCAGTAGACACATCCCCGCTCACCCGCGATCACCGCTCAAAGTCCGGGGTAGTAGAGAAGTTCGACCTTTACATTCGCGGTTTCGAGCAGGCAACTGGCTACTCCGAATTGGTAGATCCAGTTGTTCAGCGCGAGCGTTTTGTGGCTCAGATGGAGCTGGCGGCTGCCGGAGATCCAGAAGCAATGAAACTAGACGAAGAGTTCTTGAAGGCCCTTGAATTTGGAATGCCACCATCGGGCGGAATGGGCATGGGAATTGACAGGCTGCTTATGTCGTTGACTGGTCTAGGAATCAGGGAGACCATCCTGTTCCCGCTAGTGAAGTAGGAAAAATGACTGCCTGGGAAATCCTTAGTGACGTGCTTATCTCGCTGATCCCGCCAATCCTGGTAGGTGGCTTGTTCTGGGTGATTATGCGCTCGATTCTCAGGGCGGACCAGCGTGAGCGCGATGCCTATGCCCAAATTGAAGCGGAAGAGCGAGCCAAAAGAGGCTAACGCCTAGGGCGAACAGCCCTAGTTTTGGTACCACTCGCGACTTACCATCTCCTTACAGAAGTTTTGGAGGTGCGACTTGTTCGAGAAATTTACCGACAAGGCCCGCAGGGTAGTGGTCTTGGCCCAAGAGGAAGCCAAGCTACTCAATCACAACTACATCGGTACTGAGCACATCCTGCTTGGACTTATTCACGAGGGTGAAGGCGTCGCAGCCAAGGCCCTAGAAGCACTCGGCATCAACCTCGAGCAGGTTCGCGAGCAGGTTCAGGAAATCATCGGTCAGGGGCAGCAGTCACCATCCGGTCACATCCCATTTACTCCGCGTGCAAAGAAAGTTCTTGAACTCTCACTGCGCGAAGCACTTCAACTTGGTCACTCGTACATCGGTACCGAACATCTTCTTCTCGGTCTAATACGTGAAGGCGAGGGAGTTGCGGCACAGGTACTAACCAAGCTTGGCGCTGATACCAATAAGGTCCGTCAGCAGGTCATTCAATTGCTTTCCGGTTACCAAGGAAAAGAAACCGTCTCGGTTGGCGGTGAGGTAAACACTCCGCAAAAGGGTTCTCAGGTACTTGATCAGTACGGTCGTAATCTCACTCAGGCTGCAGCCGAAGGAAAACTTGATCCTGTAGTTGGTCGCGAGCGAGAGATTGAGAGAGTCATGCAGATTCTTTCTCGCAGAACCAAGAACAATCCAATTTTGATTGGTGAACCAGGAGTTGGAAAGACCGCAGTTGTTGAAGGTCTTGCGCAGGCAATTGTTTCTGGAAATGTTCCTGAGACACTGCGTGGTAAGCAGCTCTACACACTAGACATGGGCTCACTGATTGCAGGTTCTAGATACCGTGGTGACTTTGAAGAGCGTCTAAAGAAAGTAACCAAAGAGATTCGCACTCGCGGGGACATCATTACTTTCATTGATGAAATTCACACGCTGGTAGGAGCGGGTGCAGCGGAAGGTGCAATCGACGCTGCGTCAATCTTGAAGCCAATGCTTGCAAGAGGAGAGCTCCAGACAATCGGCGCCACAACTTTGGATGAGTACCGAAAGCACTTCGAAAAGGACGCTGCTTTAGTGCGCCGTTTCCAATCGGTGCAGGTGAATGAGCCAACTCCTGCTATGGCCATTAACATCCTGAAGGGATTGCGCGACCGTTACGAGGCTCACCACAAGGTCTCCATTACTGACGGCGCGATTGTTGCCGCGGTTGGAATGTCAGATCGATATGTTTCGGACCGCTTCTTGCCAGACAAGGCAATCGACCTGATTGATGAGGCCGGAGCAAGACTGAGGCTGAGCTTCCTATCCGCTCCTCCAGAGCTGCGCGAGATGGAAGAAAAGATTGCTACCGCTCGCCAAGCCAAAGAGCGGGCAATTGCCGACCAAGACTTTGAGCTAGCCGCCTCGACTAGAGACGAAGAAAAGAAGCTCACCGCGGAGAAAATGCGCATGGAGCGCGAGTTCCGCGAGGGCAATGTCGACAAGCCAGGAATCGTTGACGAGGGCCTAATCGCCGAAGTTCTTGCCCAGGCCACCGGTATCCCGGTCTTCAGGCTGTCTGAGGAAGAGGGCGCCAAGCTGATCTTCATGGAACAGGAACTTCACAAGCGCGTGATTGGTCAAGAGCTGGCTATCGCTGCTCTTTCCAAGACGATTCGTCGCCAGCGAGCTGGATTGAAAGATCCAAAGCGACCTTCGGGGTCATTCATCTTCGCTGGACCAACCGGTGTTGGAAAAACTGAGCTCGCAAAAGCTTTGGCCGAGTTCCTATTTGATGACGAAGACGCACTGATCTCGCTAGACATGTCCGAGTACGGTGAGAAGCACACCGTTTCTCGACTGTTTGGTGCCCCTCCGGGATTCGTCGGTTTCGAAGAGGGTGGCCAGCTAACTGAAAAGGTTAGACGCAAGCCATTCAGTGTTGTGCTGTTCGATGAGATTGAAAAGGCTCACCCTGACATCTTCAACTCGCTACTCCAGATTCTTGAAGAGGGGCGTTTGACCGATGGCCAGGGACGAGTGGTTGATTTCAAGAACACCATCATCATCATGACCACAAACTTGGGAACCAGGGAAATCACCCGCGGTGCTCTTGGCTTCACACTCGAAGGCGATTCGAAGAATGACTACGAGCAGATGAAGTCCAGAGTAAATGAGGCATTGAAGCAGAACTTCAGACCTGAATTCCTAAACCGTGTAGATGAAGTTATTGTCTTCCCACAACTCACAAGAGACGAACTTATGCAGATTGTTGATCTGTTCATTTCCAGACTGCAGGTTCGCCTCGACGACAGAGACCTAAAACTAGTTCTCACAACAAGTGCCAAGGAGCGACTGATTCAACTCGGTTATGAACCTTCGCTAGGCGCTAGACCATTGCGCAGAGTCGTGCAGCGAGAAATTGAAGATGCAATTTCCGAGCGCATCCTGACTGGAACAATCGGAAATGCGCAAGACATCATGGTTGATTTCATCAACAGTGAATTTGTATTTGTTGCTAAAGATCGCAGCTCAGAGGTTGTTGCCTAAGAGTGACTGAGATTCAGCGTTATCGCGTACTCGATTCCTTTTCTGGAATCGAGATACGCGAATACGAACCCCATTCATTGGTGACCATGCAGACCAGTGGAAATTTCAATCAAGCTGGCTACAACGCATTTGGCTACCTTGCCGGCTACATCTCTGGCCGAAACCAGGCGAATCAGTCAATTGCTATGACTTCGCCTGTTATTCAGAAGCCAGAGTCCGGGGGCTACTCCGTCTCATTCGTAATGCCTGCCGACATGAGAGCCGAGCAAGTCCCAGCTCCAATTGGTTCGAACCTCAAGATCGAGCACGAATCAACCAAGCGGATTGCCACGATCAGGTTCTCTGGGATGGCGACCGGAGAGCTTTTTGAGGACAAGGGTCAGAAGCTCTTGAGCGTTCTAAAAGCGCGAAGCATTCAACCCATCGGCGAGGTTTTCTTTGCTCGCTACAACGGCCCTTGGACCCCGCCGTTCCTGCGGCGCAATGAGGCTCTGGTCGAAATAGCGGCCTAGGGGCCATAATTGGCGGATGTTCACAATTCGCCCAGCCAGAACTTCGGACGTTGCACACATCCGCAGAATTTGTGAACCATTGGTCGAAAAGCGAGTGCTGCTGGGCAAAGAGCTAGTTGAGCTCTATGAATCCATTCAAGAGTTTGTGGTGGCCGAATCTGGCGGCCAGGTGATTGCTTGCGGCGCCCTCCACGTCATTTGGCAGGATCTGGCCGAAGTGAGAACCGTGGCAGTTGACCAGGGTTTTCACAAACAAGGCATCGGGGCTGCAATTCTTCGCGAACTCTTGGAAAGAGCTCGACTCTTAGGAATCCATCGAGTCTTCTGTCTCACTTTCGAGACAAAGTTTTTCGCATCTCACGGTTTTGAGCCGATTTCGGATGTTCCAGTAGATGCCGCAACCTATGCCGAACTGGTTCGCTCCAGTGACGAGGGTGTTGCCGAATTCCTGGATTTGGCACGAGTTAAGCAGAACACGCTCGGAAACACCAGGATGCTAAAGAAGCTTTAGCTAAATTTGCTGGCATGGCCCGCTACCAACCAACCCAAGAACAGATTTTTCGCAGACGCAGAGCTCTCGCCCTGGGAGTGTTGCTGGTTCTCGTAATTCTGATTTGGAACTTGGTCTCTGGACTCTTTGCAAATAACCAATCTGCACCAACACCAGTCGAGACTGATGCCGCTACTCAGAGCACGGTCGTGTCCGGAAGTGTGACCGACTGCATGCCAGGAACGGTCGCCGTTCAGGCATTCGTCGGCGATGCCAACGGTCCGAAAGCATCTTTCGTCGAAGGCGAAGAGCCGATGATTTGGTATGAAATTACAAACACCTCTGTGACCGATTGCAACTTCAACGTTGGTGCTCGCGTGACCTTCTTCACCATCACTTCAGGTGAAGAAGTTATTTGGACTTCTAAGCAGTGTGATCGAAAAGACGATCAAGACTTAGTTGTTACTCTCCCTGCAAATCAGGTGCAACAATCGGAACCATCCGC
>JBEEIU010000092.1:0-22845 GCA_041169705.1 Actinomycetota bacterium | reverse complement strand
GGAGCGCTTGTAATACGACTAACGGAAAATAATCGTTCGAGAACCGTCAAGTAATACTCGGTGTTCTGCAAACCATCTAACAGCTTGAGTAAGAGTCTTCGACTCAGCATCCTGGCCAATTGCTACCAATTGACCAACCGAGTCGGAGTGCTCCACTCTGGTTACGTTTTGTTCGATGATTGGTCCCTCGTCTAGATCTTCGGTTACGAAGTGTGCAGTAGCCCCGATTAGTTTTACACCTCGGGCATGTGCTTGAGCGTAAGGATTTGCACCCTTGAATCCAGGCAAGAAGCTGTGATGGATATTTATTATTCGACCCTCGAATTCCTTACAAAATTCGGGGGAGAGGATCTGCATGTATCGCGCGAGAACTATCAGTTCGATCTGTTCTTGGGCGATGAAGTCCCGAAGTCTTGACTCGAAATCCAGTTTGTCTCCAGGGGTTTTGATTGAGTGAGTTTCAAATGGAACGGAAAAGAAGCTCGCCATTTCAGCAAGGTCAGGATGGTTCCCCATAACAGCCGGGATCTCAATCGGAAGCTGCCCCGCCTTTTGCCTGAAGAGCAGGTCGTTCAGGCAGTGACCAGCCTTGGAAACTAGAACAAGGGTCCGCATTGGCCGACCCACGAAATCCAGCTTCCAGTCCATCTTGTAGTTTTTGGCTAGGTGCTCAAGCTTCTTGGCAAACTCGTCACGGGTTATGGCTGCTTCGATTTGGAGCCTCATGAAAAATCGACCAGTGTCTTCCGATGTGAATTGCTGGCTTTCGGTGATGTTTCCACCAGCCTCAACAACGGCCCCAGAGATGGCATGGACAATGCCAGGTCGGTCAGGACAGACGAAGGTCAGGACCCAGTGCTCCAGTTCAGTCATGCGGACAATCCTATTCAGGACACTGTCCTAAGCCTGGTTCAAGGCTTGGTAAACTCCACCCATGTCCACTCAACCAGCAAGTTTTAGCGCCCCGCTATCCGAAATTGACCCAGAAATTGCTGCCGTTTTGCAGCAGGAGCTCGATCGTCAGCGTCACACCCTGGAAATGATCGCGAGTGAAAACTTTGTGTCTCGAGGTGTGCTCGAAGCGCAGGGTTCTGTCCTCACGAATAAGTACGCAGAGGGATATCCAGGAAAGCGTTACTACGGTGGTTGCGAAGCTGTTGATATTGCTGAAAATCTTGCACGTGACAGAGCGAAGCAGTTATTTGGAGCAGAACACGCAAACGTTCAGCCACACTCGGGAGCAACCGCAAACGCTGCAGTAATGATGGCGCTTGCAAATCCAGGAGATCGAATTCTTGGATTGAGCCTTGCTCACGGTGGCCACCTCACCCACGGAATGCGTTTGAACTTCTCGGGAAAAATGTACGAGGCCCACGCTTACGAACTAAATCCTGAAACTCACTTGATTGACATGGACATTGTTCGCCAACGTGCAATCGAAACCAAGCCTGCCGTTTTGATTGCTGGTTGGTCTGCATACTCTCGCCATTTAGATTTTGCCGCGTTTCGTGCGATAGCGGATGAAGTTGGTGCCAAGCTTTGGGTAGATATGGCGCACTTCGCGGGACTTGTAGCTTCCGGTCTTTACCCAAGCCCTGTTCCTCACGCAGATGTTGTTTCAACTACAGTCCACAAAACTTTGGCCGGACCTCGCTCAGGCTTAATTCTCTGCAAGGAAGAGTGGGCAAAGAAGATTGACTCTGGAGTATTCCCCGGTCAACAGGGTGGACCATTGATGCACGTCATTGCAGCAAAGGCTGTCGCATTCAAGGCAGCTATGCAGCCTGACTTCAAGGACCGTCAACTAAGAACCATCGAGGGTGCTCGAATCATTGCCGATCGCCTAATGCAGCAGGATGCTAAGGATGCTGGTGTTTCAGTTCTAACCGGAGGAACAGATGTTCACTTGGTTCTGGTAGACCTTCGTAATTCCCAGATTGACGGCCAGACTGCCCAGGATCGACTTCACGAAGCGGGTGTGACAGTAAATAAGAACGCCGTGCCAAATGATCCACGTCCTCCTATGGTCACCTCTGGAGTGCGAATTGGATCTTCTGCTCTGGCAACTCGCGGTTTTGGAGCGACCGAATTCACCGAAGTTGCCGACATTATTGCGAACGCACTAAAGCCAGAATCTGACCTGCCTAGCTTGAAGGCTCGCGTGAAGAAACTCACTGAAGCTTTCCCGCTATACCAAGGCCTCGAGAACTGGTAGTTCGTTGACGGCTCAGTTGCTTGATGGTTTGGCAATCGCCAAACAGATCAAGGGCGAACTTGCTTCAGAGGTTCAGCAGTTAGCCAAACAAGGAATCAGTTGTGGCTTGGGCACTCTGTTAGTCGGTGATGATCCAGGCTCGCACTCATATGTCGCAGGGAAGCACCGTGACTGCGCAGAAGTTGGAATTCAGTCTGTCCGAATAGATTTGCCATCCAGCGCATCACGATCAGATGTGATTGCTGCGGTTCGAGAACTTAATGCGGCAAAAGAAGTTACCGGATTTATTGTTCAACTTCCTCTTCCCGGAAGCGTAAACGCCAACGAAGTTCTAGAACTAATTGACCCAACCAAGGATGCTGATGGTTTGCACCCAGTCAATCTAGGTCGGTTGGTTATGAATGTTTCAGAGCCGATGACTTCTCCGCTACCTTGCACTCCCGCTGGCATTGTTGAACTGCTCTCGCGCTACAACATTGAAACCAGTGGAAAAAGCGTCGCCATTTTGGGCCGTGGACTAACTGTTGGGAGACCACTCGGTTTGCTTATGACCCGAAAGGGCATTGATGCCACAGTGACCACACTTCACTCCGCTTCAAAGAACATCCCGCAGGTGCTGTCAGGCGCAGACATTGTCGTTGCGGCAATCGGAAGACCGCACTTTGTAAAGCCAGAGTGGATTAAGCCAGGGGCGGCTGTTTTAGATGTTGGAATCACCAGAAACGAAGCTGGCCTTGTTGGTGATGTTGACCCCGCTGTTGGGGAAGTGGCTGGCTATCTCTCGCCAAACCCAGGTGGCGTAGGTCCCATGACTAGGGCCATGCTGCTTTCAAATGTAGTTCGGGCCGCTAAAACTTCGATCTAATCGCCCAGAGATCCGGGAACACCGGATTGAAAAGCGTCGAGGATAGATACCCAACTCCCGCAGAACCACCAGTTCCCATTTTTCTGCCGATGGTTCGCTCCACCATTTTTACGTGGCGGTAGCGCCATTCCTGAAGCCCCTCGTCAAGATCAACCATGGCTTCACCGATCATCGCCGCCTCGGGGTCTAACCGGTGAATTTCTACCAGGGCTGCCTGCACCGCCTCATCCGGTGTCCAAGCTTTCGTCACATCCCTGTCCAGAACTTCTTGGGGTAAGGGCTGTCTGGAGTTGAAGTAGTGCAAAGCCGAGTCCCAAACTGATCTGCGGCTCATCGCCTGCTCGACTCGAGAGCGAGCCGGCGAACCGGGGATTAGGTGCTCGGCCATACCCATCCCGCTGGATTTGTCAGCCTCGGCGCCTGCATTATCGCGGCGACCAAGTACTGCTTCCAATTCTCGGAATTGGGCTGATTGAAATCCGCTCGCGGAACTCAGACGACTGCGGAAAGAGTTGAATTGTAAGGGCGTCATGGTTTCCAAAATGTCTAACTGCGAAACGCAAGTTTTCATGATGGTGCGAACTCTGCCAAGCAGCGCCATTGACCTGTGAGAGTTTCCCGCTTCGAGTGCTACTTGCAGCGCACTTAACTCGTGGAGGATCTGCTTGAACCAAAGTTCATAAACCTGGTGAATAGTTATGAAAAGCAGTTCGTCATGCTCGGGTCCATCGCTGAGAGGCTGCTGCAGTTTTAGTAGCTCATCTACTTTTAGGTATGAGATGTAGGTTACGTGTTTGTCATGCGTCATTAGGTGACTCGATTTCCATCCATGCTTACTTTTTTGTACTCACCAGATTCGACTAATTTCCTTAGCCGTTCAAATCCATCCCAGACCTCGCAGTACGAGGTTGGAAGTGGAGAAATTGCTAGTCGAATCGCATTTGGTTCGCGGTAGTCCGGAATAACATTTGACAGTTTTCTTAGAGCCAGGGCTATTTGCTTGGCGTCCTGGTGAATCAAAATTACGTGACCCCCACGTTTCTCCCAATCTCGAGGCGTGCCAAGCTCGAAACCCAGGGGCTTCAGCCACGCATCAAATAGCTCAATCATTAGCTGGGTTCCAGTGGCTGCTTTCTGTTCAATCTTTTCGATGCCTGCACGCTGAATCATTTCGAATGAAACTTCGACTCCACGAATTCCGATGATTGAAGGGCTTGCGATTTGGAACCTTCGAATAGTGTCCGCGGGTTCGAAGAATGGCCCCATTTCAAACTGCTTTTCCTGAGCGAACCAGCCTTGGATAGGCACCCGCAACTGAGTTTGTAGTTCTTTCCTAACAAATAACCAGCCGGGTGAGCCTGGTCCTGAGTTGCCATATTTATATGTGCAGCCAATAGCCAGATCCACGCCATTTTTATCAAAGTCAAGCTGTATTGAACCGATTGCGTGGGAGCAGTCCCACACAACTAAGCCACCGTATTTTCGAACTAGTTTGGTTATTCCTGCAATGTCTGGTCGAGCTCCAGATCGGTAATGAATGGCCTGCAGAGTAACGAGCGCGACATCTTCGCTGAGGTAGCGTTCCAGCTCAACCGGCGATATTAATTCGTTCTCCGCATTTATTTCCACAGCTCCCGGACCACCTTGACCATCGTTGTTCAGGGTGATGAGTTTCAAACCCAACTGGTCTGCTATTCCGGAGAGTATGAACCTGTCCGTTGGAAAGTTTGAAGAGTCAATAATGACTGTTTTTCGCCCCGGCCTTGCATTTATCGCTGCCATGCAGAGCTGATAGAAATTCACCGAGGTTGTGTCGCAAACCAAAGTTTGCCCTGGACCTGTTCCAAGCGCGGAACTAGCCAGCAAGTCCCCAGCTGGTTGAGCTTGATCTATCCAGTGCGACCAGCCGTCAACAAGTTCAGAGCCCCACTCTTCAGTGAGGAAGCTGTTGATGCGCTCGATGCTCCTAAGTGGCAAGCGACCAAGAGAATTTCCGTCTAAATAACAAAGATTTGGGTCTGAAACGTAGAACTCGGACCTAAAAGCTGCCAGTGGGTCGGCGGCATCTAGCGCTTCTGCGGTGCTTCGTTGCGTCGCCGAGCCTGGCAATAAAACCTGACTCATGGTTTCCAGCCTAGGGGCTAAACAAGCAATTGATGTTTTGCTAGTTCTGCGTAAAGAGGCGTGCTCTTCACTAATTCCGAATGGGTCCCGACTCCAATGAGTTGGCCTCTCTCGAGAACCATAATCTGGTCACAATCCACCACGGTCGAGAGTCGGTGGGCAATAATCACAACCGTTCGGTTGGCTGCAACCGCATCCAAAGCCTGACGCATTCTCTGCTCGTTAGGCCCATCCAGCGCCGAAGTTGACTCGTCCAACAAAAGAATTGGGGGAGCAGCTAATAGCGCTCGAGCGATGGCCAGCCGCTGCCTTTCACCACCAGAGAGCATGATGCCATTTTCACCAACCTCGGCGTCAAGAGCTTTTTCATCTCGCTGAAGAACATCTAGCAGATTCACTTGCTCCAAAACTGCAACGAGTTCCTGATCAGAGGCATCGCCCTTACCTAGCAACAGGTTTTCACGTATTGATCCGGCTAAGACTGGGGCATCCTGCTCGACATAGCCAATTTGCTCGCGCAAGGATGCTCTGCTGAACTCAGTTACTGGTTGGCCCTCGAGCAGGATTTGTCCTTCGGTTGGTTCATAGAACCTTTCAATTAACGAAAAGATTGTTGACTTGCCGGCACCCGATGGACCGACAAGAGCAACTCGGGAACCTTTGGCAATTTTGAAACTCACCTGGTTCAAGATTTGGTTTGGTTTTTCACCTTCGTCTGCCTCGTAGTGAAAAGAAACCTTTTTGAATTCAAGCGCAAACTTACCCCTGGTGGTTCTGTGGGTGGTAACTCCCGCTACTTCCTCTTGAGGAAGAACCATAATTTCTTCAATGCGAGCAAGTGCTCCGAGTGCGCTCATAACAGAGTTGTATGCGCCAAAAGCAGAAATCAACGGGCCAATCATGAAGAAAAGCAGAATCACAAATGTGACGAGGGACGAAATGGAAGTCTCACCTGTTGCTACTCGGTAGCCACCGAAACCTAAGACAACGATGAATGCTGTGTTGAAGGCAATTTGGGCAATGGGAGAGACGGCAGCGGCCAACTTGGCAATTTTTGTTCCTTGCTCATAGGCCTTGGTAGCGTCTTCGTAGATAGCCTTAGTCTCGCGCTCTTCTGCTCTTGAAGCTTTGATAGTTCTTATTGCTCCAAGTGCGCGCTCTACGGATGCGGACATAGCACCGACTCGCTCTTGAGCTTTAGTGGTTGCAGCCCTGATTTTTCTTCCTGTCGTAGCGATTGCAAAGATTGCAACAAAGACCACCAAAAGGGTCGACCCCAGAAGTGTTGGGTCAATAAAGGCCATCGCAATAACTGCCCCCAAGAACTGCAGCAGACCACCTACTGCATCAACTAGTCCTTGGGTAAGTACCGCTCTCAATAGCGTGGAGTCTGAGCCCACTCTCGAGACCAAATCACCAATTCTTCTTTTGTCATACTCGGTTACTGGCAGGCGTAATAAACGTGCGACCAGAGCCTTTCGGGTGGTCAGAACCACACCTTCTCCGGTTTTGTATAGCAGGTAATACTGAAATCCGTTCACCAGTGCGGCAATCATGATTAGAACAACAATTGCGATTACCAGACCAGTCATTTCCGTTTGCTGCTCAACTGCTTGAATTACCTGACCCATGAGTAGTGGTTGTGCCAGCGCGAGGGCGGAAGTAATCACCGAGAGAATGACGGCCAGAATTAGTGCTGGTTTGTGTTCGCGAAGATAAGGGGCGAGATCCATAGGCTTCGCCCTTGGACCTTTGTACTGCCTGCTCTTTGGATCATTCGCAGGATCTTGATAATTACTCAAGGCAACCAGTTTTCTTGAAATTGAGGATTCGGCTCTTGGCCCTTCGCATCCATCCTAGGCTTCGCTGCTAGTCTGGAGGGCTGTCTTGTCTAAGGGCCACTAGGAGAACAATTGGTTCGCACCAAAGCTTCCAACCGCGAGGTTGTGATTTCGGCTAAGAATCTACGAAAGCAGTACAAAGACTTCGTCGCAGTCGACGGAATTGACTTTGAGGTCTACCGCGGAGAGGCTTTCGGACTTTTGGGTCCAAATGGAGCTGGTAAATCCACGACCATGAAGATGATCTCCTCGGTTTCTCAGCGCAGCTCCGGAGACTTGGCAATATTGGGCAAGGAGCCAAATACTCAAGGTCCAGAGATACGCGCTCACCTCGGGGTAGTTCCGCAGAAGGACATGCTTGACCGTGAACTCACCGCGTGGGAGAACCTGTTTACCTATGGCCGTTACTTCGGCTTGAGCAGGGCGTGGCTCAAAAACAAGATTGAAGAGCTTTTGGATTTTGCTCAATTGCAAGAGAAGCGCAAAGAAAAAGTTGAAGGACTCTCGGGGGGAATGCAACGGCGACTCGCAATTGCTCGAGGGCTAATTAATGAGCCAGAGATTGTTTTGCTAGACGAACCAACCACAGGCTTAGATCCGCAAGCTAGACACATTCTCTGGGACCGCCTTTTCCGGCTAAAGGAAGAGGGCGTGACGCTGGTAATCACAACCCACTACATGGACGAAGCGGAGCAATTATGCGATCGCTTGGTTGTGATGGACAAAGGGAAGATTATGGCGGAGGGTTCTCCGGCCGAACTTATAAAGAAGTACTCATCAAAAGAGGTAGTTGAGCTTCGATTCGGAACTGATAAAAACGAGGAAGCAGCAAAAGCCCTCAAGGGCTTTGGAGATCGACTCGAGGTCCTGCCAGATCGAATCTTGATTTACTCGAAAAATGGTGAAGAGCTGCTAGCCAAAGTTATCGACAAGGGCTTGCACCCAATTACCTCATTAGTCAGAAGATCTTCGCTGGAGGACGTCTTCCTTAGACTCACCGGAAGAAGCCTGGTCGAGTAAATGGCGGAAGAAATCGCAAAGCGAGCGGTGGATGATCAAAAGGCAATTCGCTTTGGTGCCCTAAGAGTTGCCGAGTATCGATTTTTTTCAATGATCAAGTGGATGGGCTCAGTTATCGCCTACGGTCTTGGAAACCCGATTCTGTATTTGGTTTCTGTCGGCCTTGGAATTGGGGCTTTAGTAGATGCCGGAAACCCTGATGCTGCGCTGGGGGGAGTCAGCTACCTGCAATTTGTTGCACCTGCTCTGCTAGCCTCGGCCGCAATCCAGGGTGTGATGGATGAGGTTACGTTCCCGACGATGGATGGTTTTGTCTGGGACAAACTCTTCTTCGCCATCAATGCCACCAGCGTTTCGGCCAGGCAAATAGCCGATGGCGTCATGATTGTTGCGCTTGGTCGCGGACTCTTCACGGTGGTCATGTATGTCGCAGTGCTGTTGGCTTTCGGCGCAATACCCTGGGCGAGTGTCCTGCCTTTAGTTTTTACCTCCATGCTCGCGGGATGGGGAATGGCATCAGTGATGCTCGCCATCACAGCTCGCTTGGAAAACGATGAGGGCTACTTTGCGATAATCGGCCGCTTCGTAATTGCACCAATGTTTCTGTTTTCTGGAACTTTTTATCCGCTCGAGCTTATGCCGATTTATTTGCAGCCGATCGGTTGGATATCACCGCTTTGGCACGCGACTCAACTGGGAAGAGCTTTGAGCTACGGAATGCCACTCGAGCTCTGGCTAGGCGTTGTCCACGTGCTTTTCTTGGCCGTCCTCGGCGTATTGGGCATGAGGTTCACGTACCCAAAGTTTGAAGAGAGGCTGAGCCGGTGATTACCAACGCAATTATTGACTCAGCCATTTCAATTGCCGAGCGAAGAGCGAAGCGAGCAGGCTCCTCTATTTACGCTGGAAGACCACTCACACTTATCGAGCGCGGACTATATGCCGCTAAGTCCTCAAACTGGCTTGTGATTGTTTCCGGGTTCGTAGAACCAGTTCTGTACTTACTTTCATTTGGTTTCGGTATTGGGCAACTAATCGGGGATATGCAGGATGGAAACGGAAACCCCGTTTCATATGCGGCATTTATTGCGCCAGCGCTTTTGGCAACCTCTGCCATGAACGGAGCGATTTACGATTCGACCTGGAATGTGTTTTTCAAAATGCATTTTGGAAAGATTTACCAAGTAATGCTCTCCAGTTCCATGGGGCCTTTGGATGTGGCGCTAGGGGAGATTATTTGGGCCTTGCTTCGCGGTTTTGTTTATGCCCTTGGATTCATGGCGATAGTAACGCCGCTTGGGCTAGTGACGAACTGGTGGGGATTGCTTGCGATTCCAGCTGCCATGCTGATTGCCTTCGGGTTTGCCTCGCTTGGCATGGCCGTCACCTCGTACATGAAGAATTTCCAGCAAATGAACTGGGTGAACTTCTTTTTGTTGCCGATGTTCTTGTTTTCGGGAACGTTCTTTCCGGTGAGCGTTTACCCGGACTGGATTCAAAGCATCGTGATGGCTTTGCCGCTATGGCAGGGGGTTGAGATGGTGAGATCACTAATGCTTGGGATAGTCGATCTGGCGCTCTTGGGGCATGTCGCATACTTCCTACTAATGATTATCGGAGGGTTGATTTTCACAACCCTCCGACTCAAAGCACTATTTATGCGTTGATTACCAGAACACCGCCAAGACGACGTTCAGAAGAGTTAGTCCTCCGATAGCGCCAAATAGGCCGGTCTTCACAGATTCCTTTTTCCGGTTCTGCATCACCAAGATCACAATTACAGTCACAACGATTGTTTTGACAGCGACCTTCATGTTGTTTAGTTCATGGCCTTCCATCATGCTGCCGAGCCATTCGTGAAGTCCCACAAGCACTAGACCCGTTATCAGCATGGTCCATGCGCCATGAACCATGGCTGGGATGATTTTTGCCGTTCCGGACTTAAGCGATTTCATCTGCACCAGGAATCCTCCTAGTAAAGATGCGAGACCAATGAAGTGCAGCACCACAAAGGCGTTGATGATTTGTTCGATTGTTGCTTCCAAGAAAACCTCCAGTTGGATTTTCTTAAAGCCTAACCAATCAAATTGAGCATGTGCAGAGCTGCCTGCACCGCTTCTTTACCCTTGTCTTCCTTTGAACCTGGGAGCCCGGCTCTGTCCAGAGCTTGCTGAAGAGTGTCGACCGTGAGGAGTCCAAAACCGATTGGAATTGAAGTCTCTAGTTGCAGACTAGTTAGTCCGTCAGTAGCTGCTTTGCACACGTAATCAAAATGTGGCGTCTCTCCGCGAATTACAACTCCAAGTGCGATGACGGCATCTGCACCTGATTCGATTGCGTTTTTTGCAGCAAGGGGTAATTCGAATGCGCCGGGGATCTGAAGAAAATGCATGTCTTCGCAACCGGCTGCAAGAAGTTCCTTCTTAGCACCACCGACGAGTCCATCTATTACTTGATTGTGCCAACTGGTGTGGACTACGAATACTTTTTTTCCAACTCCAGAAACACTAAGTTCTGGTGCTCCTAAACCGCTCACTAGCTAAGGTTAGTAGGAAGAGCGTGGCCCATGCGAGCGCGCTTTACTTCCAAATAACCCTTGTTCTCTTCGGCGATTCCAACAATCAGTGGAACGGTCTCAGTTACCGCGATTCCGGCATGCTCAAGGAAGTTACGTTTCGCTGGGTTGTTGCTCAAAAGTCTTACTGATTCGATTCCGAGATCGCGCAGAATGGCAACTGCCGCTCCATACTCGCGGGCCTCACTTGGAAGACCAAGCGCCAAGTTGGCGTCAACGGTGTCCAAGCCCTGGTCCTGAAGTGAATAGGCCTTTAGCTTGTTTAGAAGTCCAATACCGCGGCCCTCTTGGCCACGTAGGTAAATTACGACTCCGCCGTCTTCATTCTTCTGAATCTCTTCCAGGGCGGCATCCAGCTGAGGGCCGCACTCGCACTTTAGAGACCCAAAAGCCTCTCCGGTGATGCACTCGGAGTGCATGCGGATTAGGGCGTTCTTTGAGCTTGGGTTACCGGCGATAATCGCAACGTGGTCAGCCGTGGTGCGGGTGTCGTAGTATCCGCGAACCCTGAAGGTGCCATGGACGGTAGGCAGAACGGCCTCGGCTTCAAACTTGATCCGGTTGGCCGCATCGAAGCGCTCAGCGCCCTTTTTGGCCAAATGGTCCTTTAGGTGCGAAATGGTTGTCATAGGTAAGTCAAACAACGAAGCCAGCCCAAATAATTCCGGTTTCCGCATCATTGTTCCGTCATCATTGACCAATTCGGCCATTAGACCCACTGTTTGCAGGCCTGCCAGGTGCATAAGCTCCACGGCCGCCTCGGTATGGCCCGGACGCTCCATAATCCCGCCAGGACGGGCTCTTAGGGGCACCACGTGCCCTGGACGGATCAGCGAGGCAGGGGTGGAGGTCGGATCAGCCAAGACCCTGGCGGTAAGGGCTCGCTCGCTGGCTGAAATACCCGTTGAGGTGCGGCTGGCGGCGTCCACGGTCACCGTGTAGGCGGTTTGGTGGGGATCTTTGTTGTCCTGCCACATCAGAGGCAGGTGCAGGTCATTGGCCCGGGCCTCATCCATGGGGGCACAAAGGAACCCAGAGGAATACCTAATCATCCAGGCAACCCATTCCGGGGTCGCAAGTTCCGCGGAGAGAATGGCATCGCCTTCGTTCTCGCGGCCCTCATCGTCCGAGACAATCACGGGCTTGCCGGCTCGAAGGGCCTCCAGGACCTCTTCGATCGGGCTGTAGGAGTCTTTCAAGCTCTGGCCTCCAGAAGTCTCTCGATGTGCTTGGCCATTACGTCCACTTCGATATTTACCTGGTCACCGGTGTTCTTGTAGCCAAGGGTGGTGACTCGAAGCGTCTCGGGGATCAGGCTCAAACCAATCACGTTGTCATTGATTTCGTTTACTGTCAGCGAGATGCCGTCAAAAGTGATTGAGCCCTTGAGCACGACATACTTCATCAACTCCTTTGGAACCGAGATGCGAACCCAATCCCAGTTATCACTTTTCTCCCTGGAAACAAATTCCCCGACTCCGTCGACGTGACCCAGTACAACGTGGCCACCAAATCTTGTTGCGGCGGTCATGGCTCGTTCTAGATTGACGACATCACCAACCTTTGCGGTGCCAAGGCTCGAGAGTCGAAGTGTCTCGTGCATAACGTCTGCAGTAAAACTGTCTTCGGTAATTTCAATTGCGGTCAAACATGTTCCACTGACTGCGATTGAGTCACCTCGATGCAAGTCGCTAACAATTAGCTTTCCCTGGATGGTGAAACGAGCGGCATCTTTCTGCTGTTCGATTGCAGTGATTTTTCCAAGCTCTTCGATGATTCCGGTGAACATCATTTACCGCCTAACTTTGCTCTAATGAACAAATCTTTTCCTAGTTGTTTGGTCTCATAAATTTCGAGTTGTATAGCCTGTGAAATATTTGCAATTTGTAAATCTCCAATTGCAGTTCTGGTGCCACCGAGCAGCATGGGTGCTAGATAAATAAGTAGCTCGTCGACCAAACCTGCAGCAATAAAGCTGCTGGCAACTTTTGGCCCACCCTCCACAAAAACGTGTTTGATTCCAAGTTTCCAGATGCTCTCAAGAGCACCGTTTAGATCTCTAGTGCTTAGCTGAATAGTTTTAGCCGCATCGTTGAAAATGCGGTGCCTATCGTCAATCTTGCTTTCGCCGAGTATCACTCGCAGAGGTTGAGTTTCATAAAGGGTGCCATCTGTTTTTCTGGCGGTGAGTTCTGGGTCATCCGCCAAAACGGTTGAGGTGCCAACCAAGATTGCATCCGCTTGCGATCTTCTGAGGTGAACATCGGACCGGGATTCTTCTCCGCTGATCCATTTGCTGGAACCGTCATCGGCAGCAGCGCGACCGTCCAGAGAGCTAGCCCACTTCACAGTTACGAACGGGCGCTGTAGTCGATTAGCCGTCAGCCAAACTCTCGCCTGAGAATCTGCTTCGGCCGCCATGAAGCCACCGATAACTTCTACGCCCGCCGCAGTCAATGTTGCGGAGCCATTTCCAGATTGATTTCCTGGGTCGCTAGAAGCAAAAACTACTTTGCTAATTCCAGCGGCTATCAGGGCCTGCGCACACGGTCCAGTTTTCCCAGTGTGGTTGCAGGGCTCTAGCGTGACTACTGCTGTGTAACCGGCGGGAAGCTTTTCGCCAAAGCCCGCTTTTTCACGGAGGGCCTTCAATGCCATAACCTCTGCGTGGTCAGTTCCCGAACCTAAGTGGAAGCCCTCGGCGGCAATTTCTCCGGCCGGGTCCAGAATGACGCAACCAACTTGCGGGTTCACGCCCTGGTAAGGACCTCTAAGCGCAATGTCCAAGGCGCGCTTCATCGCGCTTTGGTAGCGGTCTAGGTTTTCCATTTATCCTCCGGGCATGCGACACAGCACCGCGAGGACGCGAAAATAAGGGACGCCAAGCGTCCCCGTTCTTCTCCCATCCGGACTTTAACCGTCGGTTCCGGAATTTCACCGAATCAACCGCCTGGAGCTCAACTGCTGGCTGCAGAATTTCCAGTCGGGTCGTGGACTATCACCACCGGTTCAGATTTTCACTGACCCCGAAGAACTGTGTTCACTTAGAACAATACTCTTTCCGGGCTGTAAATTCCCTGTCGGTTCTAGGGACGAGGAATAAAGCCGATTCGGTCGTAGACCTTTGCCAGGGTTTGCTCTGCAAGGTCATTGGCTTTTTGGGCACCCTTAGCGAGCAGGCGGTCTAATTCCGCAGCGTCGGACATTAGTTCCTCGGCGCGCTTTCTGATTGGTTCTAATGTGCCAACCACAACTTCGGCCAGTTCAGATTTCAGGGTGCCGTAACCGGCCCCAGAGTATTTCTGTTCAAGACTCGAGATTGAATCGCCAGTAATAGCCGAATAAATTCCAAGCAGGTTTGAAACCCCTGGCTTTGCATCTCGATCGAATCTGACTTCACCATCGAGATCGGTCACTGCGCTCTTTATCTTTTTGGCGATGGCACTTGAATCGTCCATAAGGTTAATTAGTCCCTTTGGATCCTGCGCCGACTTGCTCATCTTGGAAGTTGGCTCCTGCAAGTCATAAATCTTTGCGGTCTCTTTCAGGATGTGTGCTTCGGGAATGACGAAGGTATCTCCGAAGCGAGAATTGAATCGCATTGCGAGATCGCGCGTGAGTTCCAAATGCTGTCTTTGGTCTTCTCCAACTGGAACAGATTTTGGTTGGTATAGCAGGATGTCAGCTGCCTGCAATATTGGGTAAGTAAAAAGTCCCACCGAAGCGTTGTCCGCGCCACCTTTTTGGGTTTTGTCCTTGTACTGCGTCATTCTCGATGCTTCACCAAATCCGGTGATGCAATTGAGCACCCAAGCTAGTTGAGCATGAGCTGGCACATGTGATTGAACAAAGAGCGCGGATACTTCGGGATTGATGCCAGCTGCTATGTATTGCGCAGCGGTTCTGCGCGTGTTTTCGCGAAGCTGTTTTGGATCCTGCGGAACCGTGATTGCATGCAGGTCAACAATTACGTAATAAGCGGAGTAATCCGCCTGCATCTTTACCCACTGAGTGAGCGCACCTAAATAATTACCTAGGTGCAGGGAACTTGCAGAGGGCTGCATTCCGGAGAGCAAGTTTGGCTTGGTCATCTAAATCCTCATTCTTACAACTTGTAGTCAACCAGAACCGGAGAGTGATCGGTCCAACGCGAGTCATAACTCTCCGCCCGATCCACTCGATAATTTGATGCCAACTTGGCAAGCGCGGGGGTGGCTAGCTGGTAGTCGATGCGCCAACCCGCATCGGTGTCGAAAGCCTTGCCTCTAAATGACCACCAGGTATAGGGGCCTGGAACTCCAGGGTGAGCGGCCCTGCCGATATCTACCCAGCCCTGTTTTGCAAAGTCATCGAAGTAGGCGCGCTCCTCGGGTAGGAAACCTGCATTTTTTAGGTTCCCCTTCCAATTTTTGATATCTAGCTCAGTGTGTCCAACGTTTAGGTCCCCCACAACAACCGCTAAGCGATCTGCCTTGGAGAGCTCCCTCATGCGATCACGCATGGCTTCTAAGAACTTGTACTTCTCCACCTGTTTTGGAGTGTCCACTTCACCGGAGTGCACATAGCAACTAACGATTGTGAGAAGACCTTTACCTGTCTCATAATCGGCTTCAAGCCATCTACCTGCCGAATCAAATTCATCCGGACCAAAATTGGTTCGGTGTGCGACAGCTTCTTGCCTGGAGAGAATTGCAACTCCAGCTCTGCCCTTAGCACTGGCCTCGTGCTCGAGAACGTGCCACTTGAAATTTTGAGAGAGTGGACCATCTCCAGTTGTTAGTGCGTAAACATCCGATGTTCCCGCGCGCACCTCTTGAAGTGCTAAAAAATCAGGCCTTGCTTTTTCAAGCCACTGCGCCATGCCATTTTTAGCGGCAGCGCGAATCCCGTTCACGTTGACGGTCGCAATGGTCTTTGGCATGCCTATGAGTTTAGGTCAGGACTAAAGACTGAGAACCAGGTCCTCGCCGACAACTTCAATGGTTAGCTTTCCAAGTGCCGACTTTGCAGGTCCAGCAAGCACCATTCCTGAATCGAGTGCGTAGCGTGCACCGTGGCAACCGCAAGCAATCTCGTTGTCAATAATGCCATTTACTATGCACCCGGCATGAGTGCACGTTGCATCGAAGGCTTTATAGTCACCCGCCTTTGGTTGGGTAACCAAGATTGTTAGATCATCGACAGAAAACTTGGTTCCGCCACCAACCGGCACATCCGAAGTTTTTCCTATCACGAGAGACGAGCCCTGCGGTTCGGCAGTTTGAGTTTCTACGGTGGCACTTGGCGGGGTAGTCGCTGCAAGCTGAGGTTCGCTCGCGCATGCGGCGAGTGAAACGGTTGCGGCAGATGCTCCGAGGGCAGTAAGCGCGGTTCTTCTATTGAGGTTTATGGCAGCCATGAAAAAGCTAACCAAAAAACCGGGCTAAGGCTTTCCGCGAAGGATTGCCTGCTTTACCTCAGCAATAGCCTTGGTGACCTCAATGCCTCTAGGGCATGCCTCGGTGCAGTTAAAGGTGGTTCGGCAGCGCCAGACGCCCTCTTTGTCATTCAAGATGTCGATACGAACCTGAGCACCCTCGTCACGTGAGTCGAAGATGAAGCGGTGAGCATTCACGATCGCTGCCGGTCCGAAGTACTGGCCATCGGTCCAGAAAACTGGGCAAGAGGTCGTGCAGGCAGCGCAGAGGATGCACTTGGTGGTGTCGTCGTAACGAGCACGATCCTCTGGGCTCTGGAGTCTTTCCTTGGCCGGCTTGTCGCTGGCGATTAGGAATGGGTTGATGTCCTTGTATGCCTGGTAGAAGGGGTTCATGTCGACAATCAAGTCCTTCTCGACTGGAAGCCCCTTGATTGGTTCGATGTAAATCGGTTGGGTGATGTCTAGGTCTTTGATCAGGGTCTTGCAGGCGAGACGGTTTCTACCGTTGATTCGCATTGCGTCCGAGCCACAGACACCGTGAGCACAGGAGCGACGGAAAGTTAGTGAACCGTCAATTTCCCACTTGATTTTGTGCAGGGCATCGAGCACTCGGTCAGTGCCGTACATCTCGACGTCGTAGTCGACCCACTTCGGCTCTTGATCAACCTCTGGATCGAACCTTCTGACAAAGAGTGTGACGGTGAAGGAAGCTACTTCAGCGATTGGCTGTGCTGCGCTCATTAGTACTTTCTCTCCATTGGCTTGTAGTTAGTAATTACAACTGGCTTCCAGTCAATCTTGACGTTTGTCTTGGTAGAACGGTTTGGCTTTTCAGTCTTATATGCCATCGAGTGAACCAGGTAGTTTTTGTCATCGCGGTCTGGATAGTCTTCGCGAAGGTGAGCACCGCGAGATTCGCGGCGCTCGCGACAAGCAACCACGGTTACTTCGGCAAGATCAAGCAGGAATCCAAGTTCGATTGCCTCTAGCAAATCGGTATTGAATCGCTTTCCTTGATCCTGGATTGAAATCTTTTCGTAGCGAGCACGAAGTTCTTCAATTTTCTCCAGAGCCTCATCGAGAGACTCTTCGGTTCTGAACACTTGTGCGTTCTTATCCATAGTCTCTTGCAGCTCCTTGCGAATCGCCGCAACTTTTTCTTTGCCCTTTGCACTTCGGATCTTTTTAATCATTTGAACTACTTCGAGTTCAGCATTTTCCGGAAGCGGAGTCTGCTCGGCATCCTTGACGTATTCCACGGCATAGCGTCCGGCACGCTTACCAAACACGTTGATGTCTAGAAGTGAGTTTGTTCCAAGACGGTTGGCTCCGTGAACCGAAACACAAGCACATTCTCCAGCCGCATACAAGCCAGGAATCACGGTGTCGTTGTCCGCAAGTACCTCTGCCTTGATGTTGGTTGGAATTCCACCCATCGCGTAGTGAGCGGTTGGGAATACTGGCACCGGTTCGGTGTAGGGCTCGACACCCAAGTAGGTTCTTGCGAACTCTGTGATGTCTGGAAGCTTTGCATCAATCACCGCAGGCTCTAGGTGAGTTAGGTCGAGGTATACGTAGTCTTTGTTTGGACCGGCACCTCTTCCCTCCCTTACCTCATTGGCCATCGCACGAGCCACCATGTCACGCGGTGCTAGGTCTTTGATGGTTGGCGCGTAGCGCTCCATGAATCTCTCACCGGAAGCATTTCTTAGAATTCCACCCTCACCACGGGCCGCCTCAGATAGCAAGATTCCAAGGCCTGCCAGACCGGTTGGGTGGAACTGGTAAAACTCCATGTCCTCTAGAGGAATGCCACGACGGTAGGCAATTCCAACACCATCGCCGGTCAGGGTGTGTGCGTTTGAAGTGGTCTTGTAAATCTTTCCGAAACCGCCGGTTGCAAAGATTATTGCCTTGGCAGCAAAAACGTGAATGTCTCCGGTCGCAAGTTCATATGCGACTACCGCCGAGGGTCGGTTCTTTCCCTTAACCTTGTTCATCACCAGATCAAGCACGTAGAACTCGTTGTAAAACTCAATTCCAAGTTTCACGCAGTTTTGATAAAGGGTTTGCAGAATCATGTGACCAGTTCTGTCGGCCGCGTAGCAGCTTCTTCTTACTGGAGCTTTTCCGTGATCCCTGGTGTGTCCACCAAATCGGCGCTGGTCAATTTTTCCATCAGGGGTTCGGTTGAATGGCAGACCCATGTTTTCCAGATCGATAACAGCGTCTACTGATTCTTTGGCAAGAATCTCTGCTGCGTCCTGGTCAACCAGATAGTCGCCACCCTTCACGGTGTCGAAGGTGTGCCATTCCCAGCTGTCCTCTTCTACGTTCGCAAGTGCTGCAGCCATTCCACCCTGAGCGGCACCGGTGTGCGAACGGGTTGGGAACAGCTTGGAGATCACTGCGACCTTGGCGTGTGGGCCTGCCTCAATTGCTGCTCGCATACCTGCGCCACCAGCACCAACAATGACAATGTCGTGGCTGTAGTAGTGAACGTTTTCAGCGTGCTTCTTAGATGCCAATTTCTATCCTTTAGTTGGCTGGGCAGAACGAGGGAAGGAGGCTGGGGTCAGCACCGATTGGGCAAGGATCAAAGGTGAAAATCACCAGAGTTCCCAAAATGATTAGTGCGGCACAAACCGCCCACAAAGTAGTAACCAGTGCTTTTCTGACCTTTACCTTTTCGGTGTAGTCGTTAACAATGGTTCGCATTCCATTTGTTCCGTGAATCAGCGCGAGCCAGAGCATCGCGAGATCCCAAACTTGCCAGAACGGGTCGGCCCACTTGCCAGCCACGAATGCAAAGTCAATTGCCTTGATGCCATCACCTACGACTAGGTTCACAACCAGGTGGGTGAAAATCAGAACTACGAGTAGCGGTCCGCTCACACGCATGAAGAGCCAGCCGTATTTCTCCCAGTTTGCCTGCTTGCGAGATCTAGGAGCGTTTGGGGTTTCGATTACTACCACTTTTGCTCCTTAGTGTCCGAAGACTCTGGCTAGGTGCAGCGGTGTGAACACGGCGACTGCAGAAACAGAAATGATTAGCACCAACCAGAACATCACGTTTTGGTACTTAGTTCCCTTGGACCAAAAGTCCACTGCGATTACACGAAGCCCGTTTAGGCCGTGGAACAAAATTGCACCCACTAGTCCAAGCTCAGCGACACCGATGATTGGGGTCTTGTAGGACTCGATGACCACGTTGTATGCCTCAGGGCTGACTCGCACCAGCGCGGTGTCGAGCACGTGGACTAGAAGGAAAAAGAAAATTGCAACACCGGTGATGCGGTGTAGAACCCATGACCACATGCCAACTTTGCCGCGGTATAGGGTGCCTGCTGGGCGTGATGCCACGCTAGCCTCCATGGATAAACGGGATTAGGTCTCTAGCTTAACCGACGAATTAGGGTTCAGTTCTCAGGGGTTACCCTCTAGGGTGTTTTTGTGACTAATCCAATGGACCGCTTTTATGCGGTGATTCCCGCGGGTGGAATTGGCTCTCGACTTTGGCCACTGTCCAGGGCTTCGGCCCCCAAGTTTCTGCATGACCTGACCGGGTCCGGACAAACTTTGCTCCAAGACACCTGGGATCGCCTTCAGCCAATTGCCCAGGGTAGAACCCTGATAGTCACTGGCTCCGTGCATGCGACTGCCGTTGCTGAGCAGCTTCCCGAGCTGACAGCAGAAAACCTTGTATTGGAGCCGACCCCGAGAGACTCCACGGCGGCCATAGCCCTTTCGGCCGCAATTCTTATGCAGCGTGAACCCGACGTAATCATTGGCTCATTTGCGGCCGACCACGTGATTTTGGATAGCGCTGCTTTCCAGGCGAGTGTTCGGGAGGCAGTTCAGGTTGCCGCCACGGGAAAGATTGTGACTCTAGGGCTTAGGCCAACCGAGGCTTCGGTGGCCTTTGGCTACATTCACCGCGGCCCTCAGATAGAGGGAACCAGCGCCTGCGAGGTCAAGAACTTCGTGGAAAAGCCCAGCATCAAATTGGCTAAGGAATATGTCGAGTCAGGTGAGTACCTCTGGAACGCAGGAATGTTCATTGCCCAGGCCAAGGTCCTGCTCGAAGTTCTTGCCAAGACAGAACCGGCACTTCATGCCCAGGTCACCGAGCTGGCCCAGAACTGGGATACCTCGCTAAGAACTGAGCGACTAGAGGCAATTTGGAACAAGACCAAAAAAATTGCTATCGATTACTCCATTGCAGAACCTGCCGCGAAGTTAGGTCTGGTCGCGGTGATCCCAGCTGAGTTTGAATGGCATGATGTCGGAGACTTTGCGTCGATTGCCGAACTGCAATCCCAGGGACGCAAGGGTAATCTTGCGGTTTTGGGAAATGCCAAGGTGCTGGCAGATTCTTCCAGTGGAATTCTTGTGAGTGACACCGATCGCTTGATCGCATTAATTGGACTGGAGGACGTAATCGTCGTTGACACCCCAGATGCTCTTTTGGTCACCACCAAGGAACATGCCCAAAGGGTTAAATCTCTAGTTGATGCTTTAAAGACCTCCGGCCACTCTGACCTGCTATAGGAATTGTTGCAGTTTTGTAAAGGTCGCAACGAATTGAGTTTCGCGACAAATATGTGCATTTTGCAGGGGTAGGCTTCTTGCGATAGCGGTGCTAATCCGGCGCCGCACAAATCAGGAGGAAATACCTTGAAGTTCAAGAATGCATCTGCCGCATTCGCCCTGCTGGGCGCCTCGGCACTTGTCCTCTCTGGCTGCGCTGCAGCTCCAGAGGCAACTGAGACCGAGACCACCGAGGCCGCACCAACCGTTGACTACCTTGCTTGTGCAGTTTCTGACGAAGGAAGCTGGAACGACAAGTCATTCAACGAGTCTGTATACGACGGTCTGCTAAAGGCTGAGTCCGAGCTTGGTGTTCAGATCTCTGACGCTGAGTCAAACTCCGCTGAAGACTTCGCACCGAACCTACAGGCAATGGTTGACGCAGGCTGTGACATCACTTTCGCTGTTGGTTTCAACCTAGTTGCTGACGTAAACGCTGCAGCTGCTGCAAACCCATCTGTTAACTTCGTAACCATCGATGGTTGGAGCGAAGGAAACGCAAACCTAAAGCCAGTTGGTTACGCCATGAACCAGTCCAGCTACCTAGCTGGCTACCTAGCTGCTGCTTACTCAACCACCAAGACCGTTGGTACATACGGTGGTATGCAGATCGACGCAGTAGTCGACTTCATGAACGGTTTCTACTACGGAGCTAAGGCTTACGAAGCAGAGACTGGAACCAAGATCAAGGTTGTTGGTTGGGATCCTGCTAAGGCAACCGGTGACTTTATTGGTGACTTCACTCCAAACTCCGGTCCTTCAAAGGCAATCGCTGCGGCTCAGATCTCCGCTGGTGCTGACGTAATCTTCCCAGTGGGTGGAGACCAGTTCGGTGCAGTTTCTGAGGCAATCAAGGAAGCTGGTATCGATGGCGTGATGATCGGTGTTGACAAGGACATCGCACTAACCAGCCCAGAGTACGCACCATACGTGCTGACCTCAGCTGAGAAGCGCATGACCAACGCTGTTTACGACATCGTAAGCGAGCTATCCGCTGGTGGCGCCTTCTCAGGTGACGCATACGTCGGAACCCTTGCTAACGGTGGAACCGCTCTCTCTCCTTTCTACGACTTTGACTCCAAGATCTCTGACGAGGTCAAGGCACGTCTAGTTGAGATCCAGGACGGCATTATTGCTGGCGAGATCGACCCACTGAAGTAATAACTTCAAATAAAGCCAAAGAGGCCGCCGAAGTGATTCGGCGGCCTCTTTCTTTTGCGAGAATAGTCAAAGTGCGCACGAAGGGGTGCTGATGAAATTAGAACTGCGTGGAATCACCAAACGGTTCGGAACGCTAGTTGCAAACGACTCAATCAACCTGGTTGTTGAGTCCGGAGAAATCCACAGCTTGCTTGGCGAAAACGGTGCGGGCAAGTCAACGCTGATGAACGTTCTATACGGTTTGTATCAAGCCGATGAGGGCGAGATTGTGCTGGACGGCAAAGCAGTTAAGTTTGCCGGTCCAGGGGATGCTATGGCAGCCGGAATTGGAATGGTTCACCAGCACTTCATGCTCATCCCTGTCTTTACAGTTGCAGAGAATGTTGCTCTTGGTAATGAACCAACCGGAGTGCTTGGGACACTAAACCTAGATCAGGCTCGGAAGCGCGTGAAGGAAATTTCTGATCGCTTCGGATTCAATGTTGACCCGGATGCACTGGTAGAGGATTTACCGGTTGGAGTTCAGCAGCGAGTAGAAATCATCAAGGCACTTTCCCGCGATGCAAAAGTATTGGTGCTTGACGAGCCAACCGCGGTGTTGACTCCTCAAGAAACTGACGAACTCATGGAGATTATGCGCAGTCTGTCTCGCAGCGGAACCTCGATTGTTTTCATTACACACAAACTTCGCGAAGTAAAAGAAGTCGCAGACAAGATCACTGTTATTCGTTTAGGCAAAGTTGTCGGGGATGCTTCTCCTTCCGCGTCGGCCTCGGAGCTTGCCTCGATGATGGTGGGAAGAGAGGTTGACCTAACGGTTGACAAGAAAGCCGCCGTCACAAGTAACGATGTTCTGTCGGTTGAGAACATCGAAGTGCTCGATGACCGAAACCAGAAAGCAGTGAACCAGGTCAGCTTCACGGTAAAGGCGGGGGAAATCCTTGCAATTGCTGGTGTGCAAGGAAACGGCCAGACCGAATTGGCCGAGGCCATTCTTGGCTTGCGTCCAGTTATCAAGGGAAAAGGTTCAATCGC
>JBEEIU010000091.1:0-4708 GCA_041169705.1 Actinomycetota bacterium | reverse complement strand
TCCAAAGCGTTGAGTAGTGCCACAAACCACATCCGCACCTAGTTCTCCAGGAGGAGTAATCAGCGTTAACGCCATAAGGTCGGCAGTTGCGATTGCGAGACCACCGAATTCGTGGACCTTTGCAAAGACATTTCCAAGTTCAACGATTCGACCCGAGGAGCCGGGGTATTGGACGACAGCACCGAAGCACTCTTCGTTTAGTTCTTTGGAATCTGCAGCATCGAAGTATTTGATTGTGATGCCCAGTGGCTCCGCACGGTGCTCGAGCAGCGACTTAGTTTGCGGGAAAAGATCACTGTCAACGAAAAATACGTTTGATTCTGTTGACGCACTGCGCTTAGCGATCATCATCGCTTCGACCACTGCGGTGGATTCATCGAGCATTGAAGCGTTTGCAGTTTTCATGCCGGTTAGGTCTGTGACCATGGTCTGGAAGTTAATCAGAGCTTCCAAGCGACCCTGTGAAATTTCTGGCTGATAAGGGGTGTAGGCGGTGTACCAGCTTGGATTCTCTAGAACATTTCGCTTGATGACACCGGGTGTGATTGTGCCGAAGTAACCCTGGCCAATAAAACTTTGAGTGATGCGGTTCTTTGCCGCGATTCCGCGAAGCCGCTTCAGCGCATCGTTTTCGCTGATTGCCTCCGGGAGCGTGCTTCCCCCACGGAAATGAATTGACTCGGGGAGAGCCTTTTCCATTAGTTCTGAAAGTGAACCAATCCCCAAGTAATGCAGCATTTGCTGCTGCTGTTCTTGATTTGGACCGATGTGACGCTGCTGAAATTGGTGGTGAGGTTGCAGCAATTTAGGTTTACTCCCCGGTTAGTGCTTGATATTCGGACGCTGAAAGTAGTTCTGGTAATGATTCAAATCGAACCTTGATCAACCAGCTGCCGTATGGATCTGAGTTGATTGCATCTGGTGCATTGGAAAGTGATGAGTTTGATTCAACAACTTCACCATCCATTGGGGCATACAGCTCACCAACCGACTTGGTTGATTCGATCTCGCCACAAACCTTCATGTAGGTAGTTTTGGTTCCAGGCTTGGGAAGGTCAACGTAGACAATTTCACCCAACGCATCTGCTGCGTACTGAGTGATTCCGATCGTTGCCACATCGTTCTCTACGAGCACCCACTCGTGCTCTTTTGTGTACTTCAAGTTCTCTGGATTTGCCATTGCAGCCCCTTTTCCTGGTTCAGTTTACGCTGATGTTTGAGTCCCAAAATTCACTTAAGAGCGCTTGTAGAAGGGAAGTTGCGCAATCTCGAATTCGGTTCGAGTGCCTCGAATATCCACTTCCACTTTGGCGCCGACTTCCAGTTCTGGTTTGGAAAGATATGCCATGGCGACCGGGTATCCAAGGGTTGGAGATAACGCGCCAGAGGTAACGGTTCCAATAACTTCGTTGCTACCCGGCAAAAAGATTTCGTAGTCAGCCCTGGCAGCTCGCTTACCTTCACCCTTGAGTCCAAAGAGCTTTGACTTGATGCCATCCGCTTTGATTTTTGTGAGCGCTTCCGAGCCAACAAACTCGCGCTCGAGCTTGACCGAACGACCCAAGTTAGCCTCAAACGGAGAGCGGTCCAGACCTAATTCGTGACCGTAGAGCGGCATTCCGGCCTCTAAGCGAAGGGTGTCTCGGGCGGCCAGACCGCAGGCAGTTAGGTCCTGACCCCCGGTTTCCAGCAAAAGTTGCCAAATCTTTCCAGCGGCTGAGGCAGGAATTAAAACCTCAAAGCCATCCTCACCGGTGTAGCCGGTTCTGCAGAAGTAGGTCGGGGTTCCAGCAATCTCACCCTTGGCAATCGAGTAATACCTCAAAGGCTCGAGCTCGATTGAAGCCACTTTCTGCAAAATCGCGGTCGCCTTGGGTCCCTGAAGTGCGAGCAGGGCCCAATCGTCAGACTGGTCCTCGACCTTGGCGTTACCCAAGGTTCGCTCTCCCAGCGCCTTGGAAACTGCGTCCCGGTTACCGGCATTGGCAATTACTAAGAACTCGTCCTCAGAAATTCGATAAACGATTAGATCGTCGATCACGCCGCCCTGCGGGTTGCAAATGAGGTTGTATTTGGCCCGGCCGACAGCTATTTCGCTGGGAGGGTTCACCAGTGCCTGGTCTAGCATCTGACCCGCATCGCTGCCGCTAACCCAGAACTCGGCCATGTGGCTGATGTCAAAAAGGCCTGCGGATTCGCGAACCGCGTGGTGCTCCGCAAGATCGGATCCGTAGCGCACTGGCATGTTCCAGCCACCGAAATCGGTAAAGGATGCTCCTAGTTTTTCGTGCTCGGGCTGCAGCGGAGTGGACTTCATTTTTCTCCAATTAGTTTTTGTGCCAATTGCTGATACTTCTCAGCGGTTAGATTGACGACTGCTTGAGGTAGAACCGGCGGCTCCCCCTGTTGATTCCAATTTTCGGCCAACCAATTTCTAACTATTTGTTTGTCGAAACTCTGATCCCTTACGCCCTGACTCCACAACTCTTTATCCCAAAATCTTGATGAGTCAGGCGTCAATACTTCATCACCAATAGTGAGCAGGTTAGTTCGTGGATCGTTTCCAAATTCAAATTTTGTGTCGGCAAGAATTAATCCAACTTTTTCGGCGAGTGTGCTGGCCTTTATAAAAATACTCAAGGATGCATCGCGCAGCTCTTCTGCTTTCTGCTTTCCAACAATTTCAACTACTTGTTCAAAGGTGATGTTTTCATCATGTTCACCCTGGGGTGCTTTGTAAGCAGGTGTGAAGATTGGTTGGGGAAGACGATCACCAAACTTTAGATCTGAGGGAAGTTTAATTCCGCACACAGTTCCGTTCTTTTGATATTCCTTCCATCCGGATCCGGACAGATATCCACGCACTACACACTCGATTGGATACATCTCCAAGCGCTTTGCAATCATGCCGCGTCCGGAAACCTCGGAAGGAACTTCCAGTTCAGAGCTGCGGTGATTGGGAAAACTCAACTGGTCAAACCACCAGTTGGTCATCAAAGTTAGATTTGCTCCCTTGCCAGGGATTTCCGGTGAGAGCACATGGTCAAACGCGCTCACTCTGTCGCTGGCAACGATCAGAACCAGGTGGCTGTGTTCGGGTGCTGTGGGCTCATAAAGCTCTCGGACTTTGCCCGAGTAGATGTGCCTGAACCCTTGCATTTACTTGGCTACCTTCGCTGCTATATCGCGCCTAAAGTGGCCACCCTGCAACCGAATTTCTCCCAGTGCCTGGTAGCAAAGCTCTCTTGCTTTGGCAAAGTTTTCCGCTGCCGCCACCACACTCAAAACCCTGCCCACATTTCCTGCTTTACAAATTTCTATGCCTGGAATTTGCTCGGCATTTTTGATTCCATGTACTTCGCGAACATCAGCAGTTTTGCTTGGATAACCTTCTGAAGCGAGCACAACTGTCACGGCGCACTCATCACTAAATTCTGCGGATTCGACTTCCTTTAGCATTCCGGTCGCTGCAGCGTGAAGTAAGTCTGCGAGGTTTGACTGCAAACGCTTCAATACGACCTGAGTCTCGGGGTCTCCGAACCTTGCATTAAATTCGATTACTTTTACGCCTTTTGAGGTAACAATCAATCCGCAATAGAGAAGGCCCACAAATTCAATTCCACGCTTACGCATTTCATTAACGGTGGGTTGTGCAATTTTGTTTTCTACTTCTTCAACAAATCCTTCTGGTAACCAAGGAATTGGTGAGTAAGCACCCATACCTCCGGTGTTAGGTCCTTCGTCGTTATCAAATGCCCGCTTATAGTCCTGCGCTGGTGAAAGCGGCATAACGTTTTTTCCATCCGATAGGAAAAACAGACTCACTTCTTGACCATCTAGGAATTCTTCAACCAGAACACTTTCGTCAATAAAGTGTGCAGCGTGATCAAGCGCAGCCTGTCTGTCGGAAGTTACAATCACACCTTTTCCGGCGGCCAAACCATCGGCCTTGATAACCCAAGGAGAACCAAACTCATCCATGGCGACCTCGACCTGCTCCATGGTGTTGCAACGGTGAGCTTGGCCGGTGGGAATATTCGCCGCAGCCATCACTTCCTTGGCGAAGTTTTTACTGCCTTCTAATTGGGCCGCTTCTTTTCCTGGTCCAAATACTGCGATGCCCTGGGTTCGAAGTGCATCGGCGACCCCTGCTACCAAAGGAGCCTCCGGGCCAATAACCACGAGCCCCACTCGTTCTTCAAGGGCGATTCGAACCACTTCTAAGGAATCGGTTAGGTCCGCGAGTGCTCTTACCTCGACGGCCTGAGCGATTAGCGAGTTTCCTGGGGCGCAGACAATTTCCGAGGCCTTGGTTCCGGTTCGAATCAGGGCCTTGATAATTGCGTGTTCGCGGGCACCAGACCCAATCACAAGGATTCTCACCATTGGAGTTTAGAGCCACCACAATGGTCTGGTGATTCGAAGAAAAATCGACCCCAATGCCGGAGAAGCGGCACTTCGGGCAGACAATCCCAGTAACGAGCAAACCGCCCTAGCGGTTCGCTTTTGCCTGGAAGAGTTGGCAACCAGATTCCCTGGCGGAATGGTGGAACTCAGGGTCCCTCCATATGGAGCCACTCAGGTCCTGGCTGGCTCAGTTCATCGAAGGGGAACCCCACCGAACGTGGTTGAGATGGAACCCCAGACCTTCTTGGATCTGTGCCTTGGGAAGTCAAGGTTTGAAGAGCTGAAAAACCAGGGCAAGATA
>JBEEIU010000090.1:0-12803 GCA_041169705.1 Actinomycetota bacterium | reverse complement strand
GCACTACTAGCTTCGCTGCTTGTTTCGCTGACCATAGTCCCTGTACTTGCCTATTGGTTCTTGCGTCTTCCTAAAAAGCTGCGCGCCGAGCAAGAAGCGAACCCAAAGAAATTTGCTAAGGAACAGCGCCACATTCAGGAAGAGAAGGAACTAAAGGGAGTCCTTCAGCGTGCTTACGTTCCAATCATTCGTGGAACAAACCGCCACCCTTGGCTAACCCTTTTCGCCTCTATTCTGATTTTGGTCTTTACTTTCTCACTGGTACCGCAGCTAAAGACCAACTTCATTGGTGGCAGCGGTTCGACTTCATTCTCGGTTCGAGTCAACCTGGGCTCCGGGGCTACCTTTGACGAACAGAATCGAGCTTCCAAGAAGGTAGAAGACGCAATCAGAGAGATCGAGGGCGTCGAGGTCGTTCAAGCGACGATCGGAAATGCAGCCGATGGCCGAGTCGCATTTTGTGCCGCTGCTAGCGGGGTTTCAATATCAGTAGACACGGCTGAAGAGGCAGACGTCGAGGCCATAAAGACCAAGGTTCTCGAGATCGAAGCACCTGCCGGTGGCGAGATAACTATTTCTACAGGCCCGGGATTCGGTTCATCGGAGACTATCGACATCAAGGTCAAGTCTTCTGATGAGGAGGACCTACAAGATGCGGTGGATCTAATTTCTCAGGAAATGGCAGCACTAGCCGACATTTCGAATGTGACCAGCACCCTGGACGCGGACGAGCGAGTCCTTGAGATAAAGGTAGACCGCGACAAAGCCGCACGTTATTTGTTGACCGAGAACCAGGTGAGTGGAATTGTTGCGGCGGTAATGCGTCCGAGTGCCATTGGTCGATTGACTATTGAGAACAATGAGACCAGCGTCTACATCACTGGAAACTCTGTGCCTGAAACAATCGATGAAGTAAGTGACATCAAGATTCCAACCGCCCTTGGATTGGTTGCTCTTTCCGATATCGCAGAAATCAAGGAAGTCCTAAAGCCGACTTCCATTACAGCTGAGCGAGGAGACCGCACAGCAACAGTCGCGCTTGCGACAGAAGGTGAAGACCTAGGTGCGGTTAGTGCTTCTGTTACCGAAAAGCTTGCAGACATTGAACTGCCGGTGGGAGTGGAAGCGAGCATCGGTGGAGCGGCTGCGGATCAGGCTGAGAGCTTTGCTCAGCTTGGAATTGCCCTACTGGCTGCAATTGCAATCGTTTATATCGTTATGGTTGCAACCTTCTCGAGCTTGATTCAGCCACTTCTACTTCTGATCTCAATTCCGTTTGCGGCTACTGGTGCGCTTGGACTGCTGCTAATAACTGACACACCTCTGGGTGTCCCAGCGCTAATCGGTATGTTGATGCTGATCGGAATCGTGGTGACAAACGCCATTGTTTTGATTGACCTGGTGAATCAATACCGCAAACAGGGTCGCACGGTTCAGGACTCGCTGATCAGCGGTGCTAGGCAGAGATTACGTCCGATACTTATGACGGCTCTCGCGACAATCTTCGCGTTGACTCCGATGTCACTGGGAATAACAGGTGGTGGAGGATTTATCTCTCAGCCACTTGCGATCGTGGTTATTGGTGGACTCTTCTCCTCAACCCTCTTGACTTTGATTCTGGTTCCAACGCTCTACTGGTTGGTCGAGGGTAAGGCCGAACGCAAGACGATTCGAATCGAAAAGCGTGCGAACAAGAACGCATCGAAGGCTGCAAAGAACGCCGAGAAACTTGCCGCCAAGCAGGCGAAGCTCGATGCGAAACAGGCCAAAAAGTCATCGGCTCCTGATGGAGTTCCTGCTGCCGCACCGGCTGCTCCGATCGCCACCCCGATTGCGCTAGTTGCGGAACCGACCCCGAGCGAAGTCGTTGCACCAGATCCCGTCGTTTCTGAGGCAAAGCGATTGGAAGATGAACTAATTCAAGCCGCTCTGGAACCAGATGCTCCTGCCGAGTTTGTTAGCGCAGAGCCAATGACTCGAGAGAATCCAGTACTGTCCTGGTCCGAGCCGAAAGTTGCTGATATTCCATCGGGTAATGCCAGCTTCTCACCTGCAGGCCCAAGCAATCGAGAGCTGAAGAAGTCCTAAAAGGAAGCCATGAAGGCTCAGAAGAAGGCTGCCAAAGACTCGCGTCACCGCGAGGACGAGGCTTAACAAACTGGGATTAGGTGGAGATGTCTGACTTACTAGTTTGGATTGATTGCGAGATGACGGGTCTGAACCCTGAAATCGACGAAATCTGTGAGATTGGCGTGGTTATCACCAACAGTCAACTGGAGCCGTTGGATCCTGGACTACAGCTGGTTGTGAAACCAAGTTCGAAAGCGCTGGCCAACATGGGCGATTTTGTAAAGCAAATGCATACCGACTCTGGTCTAATCAATGAGTTGGATGGCGGGCTTTCTATAACTGATGCAGAATCGGTGGTTCTGGAGTACGTAAAACGATTTGTGTCAGAGGAGAAAACCGCCCCGCTGGCCGGAAATACCATAGGCACGGACCGCATGTTTATAAACAAGCAGATGCCTCAACTTGACCAGTACCTGCACTACAGGAACATAGATGTCTCGTCTTTGAAGGAACTTACTCGTAGGTGGTACCCAAGGGTTTACTTCCAACTTCCCAAGAAAGAAGGCAATCACCGGGCCCTGGCGGACATCCTCGAATCTATTCAGGAACTGCGCTACTACCGCAAGTCCATACTGGTTGCTGAGCCTGGTCCCAGCTCCGAAGAGGCGAAGGCTATAGCGGATTCCCTAGGCGCTGATAGAATCTAGGGGTTTTGGGGCGACCCAAACATGGTGGGTATAGCTCAGCTGGTAGAGCACCTGGTTGTGGTCCAGGGGGCCGCGGGTTCAAGTCCCGTTACTCACCCCAAATGAAAAAGCCGAGGAAATCCTCGGCTTTCGTTTTTTACTTGGCTCTCTCCAAAATCAGTTCCCTGACTCTAGCTGCGTCTGCCTGACCCTTCATGGCCTGCATTACCGCTCCAATAACGGCGCCAGCTGCTTGAACTTTGCCCTCTCGAATCTTTTCTAAAACATCCGGTTGCTTGGCAAGGGCCTGATCAATCGCAGCAATCAATGCGCCCTCATCGGTAACAACCTCAAGACCGCGCTTTGCAACGACTTCCTCCGGAGTTCCCTCCCCTGCCAGCACCCCAGCAAGCACATCACGAGCCAAACGGTCGTTGAGTTTTCCAGCATCAATAAGTTTCTGAATTCCAGCAACATCTTGTGGGGTGACTGCCAATCCAGAGATTTCCTTGTTCTCTGAATTTGCAACTCGAGCTATTTCCCCGGTCCACCATTTACGAGCCGACTGAGCGGATGCGCCTGCTTTCACGGTTTCCTCGATTTGATCTAGTAGGTCAGAGTTCACTACATCTCTAAACTCAAGCTCTGAAAAACCCCACTCCGACTGCAGTCGTTTGCGTCTAAGTGCTGGGTTTTCTGGAAGAGCTGAGCGAATGCTCTCAATTAGTTCGCTCGATGGTTGAACCGGAACTAGGTCAGGCTCGGGGAAGTATCGATAGTCATCCGCATCGGACTTGGGTCTTCCGCTTGAGGTATTGCCACGATCTTCGTGCCAGTGACGAGTTTCCTGAGTGATAGTTCCACCCTTGGCCAGGATTGCAGCCTGTCGCTGAATCTCATACCTAACGGCAGCTTCAACCGAACGAAGTGAGTTCACGTTCTTAGTTTCGGTTCTAGTTCCTAGTTTTTCCTGACCCTTTGGTCGAAGAGAAACGTTTGCATCGCATCGAACGTTTCCACGCTCCATCTTTGCGTCAGAGACGTCCATGCTCTTGACCATCTCGCGAATCAGACGAACATAGGCAGCTGCTAACTCAGGGGCCTTGTCTCCCGCTCCAAAGATTGGCTTGGTCACAATTTCGACCAGCGGAACACCAGCGCGGTTGTAGTCAACGAGCGAATACTCGGCGCCTTGAATACGGCCAGTTGCACCACCTACGTGGGTAAGTTTTCCCGCATCCTCTTCCATGTGAGCACGCTCGATCAGAACTTCAAACTTTTCACCAGTTGGAATCTCTACTTCAAGTTTTCCGTCAAAGGCAATTGGTTCGTCATATTGAGAGGTCTGGAAATTCTTCGCAAGATCGGGGTAGAAATAATTCTTTCTTGCAAATCTTCCGGTGGGGGCAATCTTGCAACCCAGGGCCAAGCCGATAGCAATAGAGGATTCGACGGCCTTCTTGTTCACCGCGGGTAGGGATCCGGGTAGTCCAATGCAAATCGGGCAGACATTGGTGTTTGGCTCTGAACCGAAGACGTTAGCGCAGCCGCAGAACATCTTGGTCTTTGTATTTAGTTCGACGTGTACCTCAAGACCAATCACTACTTCGAATTGCTCGATGGCCTTCTCGTAAGGCATCAGTTCATCTTTTGCCATTTAGAGCACCTCCAACTTTGGAGCCTTGTGAATCAATGAACTTCCCCACTGAGCAACATAGAGCTGCTCGATGATTGCGCCAACGCGATACATCTGGGAGTCCTTCATGGCTGGAGCAAGAATCTGGACTCCAGAGGGTAAGGAGTCTTCGGAGGCTAGGCCGTTAGGCACTGACATTCCAGGAATTCCGGCAAGGTTAGCGGGGATGGTAGCAATGTCATTTAGATACATGGCTAGCGGATCGTCGACCTTTTCGCCGATCTTGAAAGCGGTGGTCGGTGCGGTTGGAGTGATGATTACATCAACTTTTTCGAACGCGGCTTGCAGATCTCGCTGAATAAGAGTTCGAACCTTTTGTGCAGAGCCGTAGTAGGCGTCGTAGTAGCCGGATGAAAGTGCGTAGGTGCCAAGAATGATTCTTCGCTTTACCTCGGGACCAAAACCAGCTTCCCTGGTTGCCGCCATAACGCGTTCAATAGTTGGGTTGCCCTCCGGAGTTACTCGCAAACCAAAGCGAACCGAATCAAACTTCGCGAGATTTGAAGAGGCCTCGGCTGGAAGAATTAGGTAGTAAGCGGCAATCGCATACTCAAAGCTTGGGCAGTCAACCTCCACAATTTCTGCCCCTTGCCCAACTAACTTCGCGATGGTGTCCTCAAAAGCTGCCTTTACTCCAGGCTGGAAACCATCTTTGGAAAGTTGTTTCACAACACCGACGCGCAGGCCCTTGGGGTCTGCCGTCTTTACCGCTTCAGTCATTGAACCCAAAGAAGTTGGAATTGATGTCGAATCATGAGGGTCATGGCCCGCAATGACGTCCTGCAGTAACGCGCAATCCATAACCGTGTTTGCGACAGGACCAATCTGATCCAGTGAACTTGCAAGAGCGATTAGTCCATAACGTGATACTGCACCGTAAGTTGGCTTTGCTCCGACCGAACCTGTTACCGCAGCCGGGAAACGAATTGATCCGCCAGTGTCAGAACCGATAGCAATTGGCGCGAGGAACCCTGCGACTGCAGAAGATGAACCACCGCCCGAACCTCCAGGGATTCGGTCTAGGTCCCACGGGTTCCTCGAGGGGCCGAAGGCCGAATACTCGGTAGAGGAACCCATTGCGAATTCATCTAGGTTTGTTTTTCCCAAAATCGGCAATTTGGCTTCGCGGAGTTTTCTCACAACAGTTGCGTCGTATTGCGGTACCCACCCTTCCAAGACCTTGGAACCCGAGGTGGTTGGGGCGTCAGTAGTGGTGAGATTATCTTTCACTGCAATTGGAACGCCGGTTAGCAAGCCAATCTTTCCCTCAGCAATTGCCTGGTCCGCAGACTTAGCGGCGGCTAGGGCGTTGTCGCGGTTTAGGTAAAGGTAGCTGTTTAGCTTGCTGTTGAATTTCTCGGAGCGATCAAAGAAAGCAGTGGTCACTTCTACCGAGGACACTTCCTTTTTCGCCAAAAGGCCCGCTAGCTCTGCGGCTGATTTGTGGACTAATTCACTCATCTCTTAGTCCTCATCCAAAATCGCTGCCACTCGGAATCTTCCTTCTGCACTGTCTGGTGCGCCGGAAAGTGCCTGCTGCTGACTCAGTGAAGGTTGAACCACGTCCTCCCGAAAAACATTTGCCATTGGAATTGGGTGGGAGGTTGCCGGCACATCGCCCTTGACAGCCTCATTAACGGTCGCGACGGAGTCCACGATCAGAGAGAGCTCTCCGGCCAACTTCTCTACTTCCTGGTCGGTGACCAGGATTCTTGCCAGACCCGCCAGGTGCCGAACCAGGTCAGGGGTTATTTCAGACATTAGGAACTCAATTCACAATTGGGAATGGCTCAAGTTTACCGACCAAGGCGCTTCAGGAACTCGGCCTCGTCGATAACCTCTACTCCCAGCTCCTGGGCCTTGACCAACTTAGATCCTGCTCCTGGACCGGCAACCACAAAATTGGTCTTTTTCGAAACCGAAGACGCTGCCTTCCCACCCTGTGCGATAACCGCCTCCTCGGCCTGCTCTCGGGTCATGGTTTCCATAGAGCCCGTCACAACAATAGACATCCCAGAGAACAGCCCGTCCGATTTCGTTCCAGGCCCTTGATGGCCTGGAATTTCAAACTGAACCCCAGCCAGTTTCCACTTCGAAAGAATTTCTCGATGCCAATCTTCCTCATGCCACTCGTGAATGGATTGCGCGAGAGTCGGCCCGACTCCTTCGACTTCTGAAAGTTCTTCGATATTCGCCTGGAAGATCTTTTCTAAGGAACCAAAGTGATCGCAAAGTGCACGTGCTGCAACCGGACCAACGTGCCTTATCGAAAGTGAAACCAATATTCGCCAAAGCGGCCTTGTCTTCACTTCTTCCAGATTGTTCAAAAGTTTCAGCGCAACTTCAGCGGGAGAGCCATCCTTCTTTTGAAAAAAGTAAACCGACTTGGGTTCATTATTAGCGTCATGCTTGGGTAATCCGGTGTCGGGGTCGAGGACGTAAGAACGAATCGGTAGTAACTTCTCCAGAGTCAAATCAAACAAATCAGCTTCTGAGCGAATTGGCGCAATCTTTGGTTCGATTGGTTGAGTCAAGGCCGTCGCAGAAACATAACCCAGCGCTTCAATATCAAGTGCAGACCTAGACCCTATGTATGCAACCCTTTCGCGAAGTTGTGCTGGACAACTCTTTGAATTCGAACAGCGCAAGTCCACATCGCCCTCGGCCGCGGGGGCGAGTTGTGTTCCACACTCTGGGCAGCTCTTAGGCATTTTGAATAACTTTTCAGAACCATCCCGAAGAGAAACAACTGGTCCAAGAATTTCAGGAATCACGTCTCCGGCTTTTCTGAGGGAGACAGTGTCACCAATCAAGATTCCTTTGGCTCGAACCTGATCTTCGTTATGCAGTGTTGCAAACTCAACTTCGGACCCAGCAACCTTCACCGGTGCCAAGACTGCAAACGGAGTAGCGCGCCCTGTTCTTCCGATTGAGACCTTGATGTCTAAGAGTTTTGTTTGAACTTGTTCAGGTGGATATTTATACGCAATAGCCCAGCGCGGAGCTCTTGAAGTTTTGCCCAGCTCACGTTGTCTAACGATGTTGTCGACTTTTACAACGACTCCGTCAATCTCGTGCTCTAGTGAGTGTCGTTGGGCTTCCAAGTTTGAAATGTATTTATAGGCTCCAGCAGCATCTTCGAGGACCTTGTAGTGCGAAGTGGTTGGTAGACCCCAGGTTGCCAACAGTTCGTAAATCTCACTTTGATGCTCGAGAGGTGCCTGTTCCCAGGCGGCAAAACCGTGCACCAGCATTCGCAACGGTCTAGCTGCTGTAGCCGCAGGGTCCTTCTGGCGCAGGGATCCAGAAGCTGAGTTTCTTGGGTTAGCGAAAGGTGGCTTGCCGGCAGCCACCAGACCCTCGTTCAGCTTTGCAAAGTCAGCCAAGTTGAAGAAAACTTCGCCGCGAATCTCGATAACCTCGGGGTGATTTTTTCCCTTGAGTTTGTGCGGAATTGAACTAATCGTCTTAACGTTCGCGGTTACCTCTTCGCCTGTGTCTCCATCTCCCCTAGTCGCCGCCTTGGTAAGAATTCCTTTTTCATAGCGAAGTGAGACGGCTAGGCCATCAATCTTTGGTTCACAGAGGAAGGGTCCTCCCCCGCATCTTTCTACCCAAGCCAAAAACTCTTCTTCACTGAACGCATTGTCCAGACTCAGCATTGGTTCGAGATGTTTCACGGGAGAAAAAGTTACTGAAACACTTCCGCCAACTTTTTCAGTTGGACTTTCAGCTGCTAGCTCTGGATACTCTGCAACTAAGTCGCGCAACTCTTTTTCTAGTAGGTCGTACTCCGCATCGGAAACCAAGGTTTGATTGTCTTGATAGTAAGCCTCGCGATATTTCTCAATTAGCTCACGCAGCTCAGAAGCGCGCTTGTGGCTATCCAACTACAACCGCACTCTCGGTTCTGTCGATTGTGGTCTGTCCTAAAACTCTCGTTCCTTGGTAGAGCACTGCAGTCTGCCCTGGGGCGACTCCCATCAGAGGTTCCAAAAGCTCAATCACAATTTCTTCATCTTGCACTCGCGCTCTGCATGGCACTGTTTCGCCGTGTGCACGGACTTGCACCTCAGCATCGAACCAGCTCACTGGATCGCTCGGCGCTTTTCCACACCACGAATAGCGAGCGCCGGCCAAAGTAGAAATCGCTAGAGCGGACTCCGGGCCAACTACTACCTCTTTGGTTTTAGGTCTAATTTCTAAAACGTAACGAGGTTTGCCGTCTTTAGCGGGTCTTCCAAGATTTAGGCCTTTGCGTTGACCGATTGTGTAACCGACGTGACCATCGTGTTCACCAAGGACATTGCCTGCTTGGTCCACGATTACTCCAGGCTCTGTCTTTACGAAGTCCTGTAACCACTCGCGAGTGTCTCCCTCTGGGATAAAACAAATGTCGTAACTGTCGGGCTTGTTGGCAACGCTCAGCCCACGCTCATTCGCCTCTTGGCGAACCAAGTCCTTTGACGCGGTTGCACCCAAGGGGAAAATCGCGTGCTGGAGCTGTTCCTGTGTCAGCACTCCCAAAACGTAAGACTGGTCTTTGGCCATGGCCTTCGACCGGTGTAGCTCCAAGTTGCCCTCGTCATCCCTGAGGACGCTCGCATAGTGACCGGTGCAGACCGCATCGAAACCAAGCGCGAGGGCCCTTTCCAGAAGGGCTGCAAACTTAATTCGCTCGTTGCATCTCATACAAGGGTTTGGGGTTCTCCCCGCCTGATACTCGGCGATGAAGTCGTCCACGACGTCTATCTTGAAGCGCTCCGAGAAGTCCCAAACGTAAAAGGGAATCCCGAGCTTATTTGCCGCCCTTTGGGCATCCATGGAGTCTTCGATGGTGCAGCAGCCTCGGGAGCCGGTCCTGAGGGTTCCCGGCATCCTAGAGAGCGCCAGGTGAACCCCGACAACTTCGTGCCCAGCCTCAACCATGCGAGCAGCCGCTACAGCGGAGTCGACTCCGCCACTCATGGCCGCCAGGATTTTCACCCTATAAGTCTAAATCCGGCGCCTCTAGAAGTCTTTAGCGGGTTTTGTGGGCCTGCTTAGCCTTTTCATAAGCACCGGGTAAGACTTTCAATAGAGCATCTAAATCGGCTTCGGTGGTGTTCCACCCCAGGGTCACCCTCAGCGGGGCGCTGGCCAACTTTTCGTCATAGCCCATGTTCAGCACCACGTGGGAGGGTCCAACCACCCCGGCCTGACAGGCCGAGCCTGCCGATACGGCAATGCCCTCCTGGTCCAATAGGAATAGTAGGGAGTCCGAGGTGCAGCCAGGGAAGAGCATGTGACTGTTATCCGCGAGACGATTTGCGGCTTGGGTGGTGAAAATGACCTCAGGAAAAAGCTCTTTGAGCCTTCTTTCGAAGGTATCCCGAAGTTCTGCAAGCCTTTCGTGGCGGGCCGTAAGCTCAGCACTGGCCAGCTCGCTGGCCTGGGCCAGACCTAGGGCCATGGGGTAATTCATGGTTCCACTCCTGAGCCCTCGCTCTTGCCCACCACCGTGAATCAGAGACTCAGGCTTTAGGTTGCGGGAAATAATCAGAGCCCCAACTCCAATTGGGGCTCCAATTTTGTGGCCGGAAATTGCCATCGCACTCAGCCCCGAGGCCTTGAAATCAACTGGGATATGGCCCATCGCGGCCACGGCATCACTGAAGACAGGGATTTTGCCCGCGATTTGGGTGACCTTTGGTATCTCGGTTACGACTCCGGTCTCGTTGTTTGCCCACATCAGGGCGATCAGGGCAATTTCCTCGCCGCGGGTCTCTACCAGCTGAGCCAATTGCTCAAGGTTTATCTCCCCGGTCTTCGACACTTCAAGCCAAATGATTTCCGCACCCTGGTGTTGGGCTAGCCATTCCAAGGTGTCAATCACTGCGTGGTGTTCGGTGTAGGCGGAGATGATGAAGTTCTTGCGCGGGTCTTGGGCCTTTTGCTGCCAGTAGATTCCCTTGATTGCCATGTTGCAGGCCTCGGTTCCGCCGGAAAGGAAGATCACCTCGGAGGGGTGGCAATTTAGGGTCTTTGCCAGTCGCTCTCGCGCTTCTTCTAAAATCGCGCGAGATTTCTGACCTTGAGTGTGAACCGAGGAGGGGTTTCCGGTTTGTTCCCACAGGGTAGCCAAAAGTTCCTTCACCTGAGGACGTACCGGGGTGGTCGAGGCATGGTCGAGGAAGACCGACATACCGAAAGAATACAAGCGCCAGGGGTTGAAAACGCTTTCACTAGGCTTAGACGATGGCTATGGCTCCACAGGTTTCAAAAGAGCTAACTCCCCTGGGCCTATCCCTGATGGATCGCGGTGGGGTCTTTTCAGTTTGGTCTGAGACTGCCACCGAGGTTTCGCTAAACATCCTGGATGCAGAGAATCCCTCGCTCATAAGCCAAAGCATTTCCCTCGAACGCTCCGAGGATGGAATTTGGTCCGCAGGTAGCGATTTGTTTCATCGGGGTATGAAGTATGTGCTGCGAGCACAGGGACCGCAGGGACCACGGCATGCATTCAATCCAGAGCGAAACCTGTTGGACCCTTACGCGAGAGGTCTGGTTCGCTTAAGCCCAAAGGATTATTACTGCGTTGCCGTGGAATCGGAGTTTGATTGGCAGGGTGTTAGTGCTCCGAACACAACGCTCTCGGAGACAATCATCTACGAGGCACACGTTCGCGGTTTGAGCCGAATCAACCCCAGCATTCCCGAAGAGATTCGAGGATCCTATGCAGCGCTTGGGCACCCCGCGACAATTGAGTACCTGCAGAAGATTGGCATTACCGCAATCGAACTTTTGCCAATCCAGGCTTTTATATCTGAGCCGAGGCTTGTAAACCTAGGACTAATAAATTACTGGGGCTACAACACAATTAACTTTTTCACCCCGCACCTTCGCTATGCGGCCGAGACAACCAGAGCCAAAGGCCCTGAGGCGATCATTCAAGAATTGAAAACTGCGATTCGGGAACTTCACAGAGCAGGTATCGAAGTATTGATGGACGTGGTCTATAACCACACCGCCGAAGGCGGTCACAAGGGTCTCACATACAGCTACCGCGGTCTTGATAACTCCAGCTACTACCGACAGGACGATAACGGGAACTACCACGACACCACAGGCTGTGGAAACTCCCTCGACTTCTCTCGCCCGATGGTTCAACGAATGGTGCTGGACTCACTAAAGCACTGGATAAAAGAATTCAAAATCGACGGTTTCCGTTTTGATCTTGCAACCACGCTCGCCAGAGATGAAAAGAATCAGTTCAACCCAAACCACGACCTGTTGACGGCGATGCAAGCGGACCCGGTTATTTCAAAAAGCAAGCTGATTGTGGAGCCCTGGGACATCGGCTTGGGAGGTTGGCAAACCGGAAACTTCCCGCCGGGCTTTGCGGAGTGGAACGATCGCTATCGTGACTCGGTAAGAAGATTCTGGCTTTCCGATATCGCTCATTACCGCGGCACAGGTTCTCATCAAAACGGTGTGGCCGAACTGGCATCGCGGCTTGCCGGGTCGCAAGATGTGATTCGAGATGGTGCGGGACCAATCGAGGGTGTGAACTTCATAAACGCTCACGATGGCTTCACGCTCAACGACCTGGTTTCCTACAACGTGAAACACAATTCAGCCAACGGCGAGGGTAATCGCGATGGCGCGAACAATAATTACTCGTTCAACCACGGAACAGAGGGCCCAACTCCCTCACCGACCATAAATTCAGTCAGAAGAAAAGCAATGCGCAATCTTTTAGGAACCCTGATGTTTTCAGCTGGCATTCCGATGATTGCCGCAGGAGATGAAAGAGCGAAGACCCAAGGGGGCAATAACAATGCCTACTGCCAAGACAACGTAATCACCTGGCAAACCTGGGATCCGCAATCGCACGAGAGTGACCTTGAAGAAACCTTTGCTCACCTCGCAAAGCTTCGGAAGCAATTCCCCGGCCTTAGGCCAATTGGCTTTGCCAACTCGACCGAACCGACCAAAGACTCCGACCTGATGCTCTGGTTTAACGAGCATGGCCACGAAATGACCGAGGACGACTGGAACAACCCAGAGCGCAGAGTCTTGCAACGCTATTCGGAACACCTTGCCGAGGACGGTTCCATCGAGGCCCTCCTTCTGGTTATCAATGGGACTGAGACTTTGAAGCCAGTGAATCTGGCCATGCCCGAAAAGGCGAAGAGCCTGGAGCTTTTGTGGGACAGCTCACTCGAGCTTCCCCCTCGCCACAGCGTGATTCACAACCCGGGCAGCGCAGTAAAGCTCGTGGAAACCAGCATGCAGCTCTTTGCGGTCAAGGCTTAGGTAACCATTGGGTTTCAATTTGCAACCGAAAGGACAGAGGTGGGTAAATTGGG